>JBEVKO010000265.1:0-17361 GCA_040509705.1 Beijerinckiaceae bacterium | reverse complement strand
CCTTCACGGCATTGATCGACATGAGCGCGGCGGCGAGGTCGGCATCGAGCTTGCCATAGACCGGCGCTCCGAGACCCGGCGGAACTCCTTCCGCGATGATCTCGATCACCGCGCCGATCGAGGAGCCGGATTTCCGTATGCCGTCGAGATAGGACTCAAAGAACGTCGCCGCCTTGGCGTCGGGACAGAAGAAAGGGTTCCTGTCGATCTCCTCCCAATACCAGTTCATGCGATCGATCTTGTGCGGCCCCATCTGCACGAGCGCGCCGCGGACGCGCATGTCGGGAATGATTTTCCGCGCTATCGCGCCGGCGGCGACGCGCATGGCGGTCTCGCGCGCCGAGGAGCGGCCGCCGCCCCGGTAGTCGCGGATGCCGTACTTGATGTCGTAGGTGTAGTCGGCGTGGCCCGGCCGGTATTTGGGTGCGATGTCGGAATAGTCCTTGCTGCGCTGGTCGACATTGTCGATCAGGACGGCGATCGGCGTCCCGGTCGTCACCTGGCGTCCCGCCTCGTCCGTGAACACGCCGGAGATGATCCGCGCCTCGTCGGGTTCGCGCCTCTGCGTGGTGAAGCGGGACTGGCCGGGGCGCCTGCGGTCGAGATCGGCCTGGATGTCGGACGCTTCGAGCGGGATCAGCGGCGGACAGCCGTCGACCACGCAGCCGATCGTCGGCCCGTGGCTCTCGCCGAAGGTGGTGACGCGAAAAAGATGACCGAAGCTGTTGTGGGACATGGGAAGCGCTGCGCCGTTGGCGACGCTTTAGGCGAGGCGGCAGGGACCGTCAAAGGCGGGCGGTTCGGGGTTGGGCGCTCATTCGACTTGCGCATCAGCGGTATAACTAACGCGTGCGTCGAACCGCGCCCGGATTCGCGCGGGCTCGCGGTAAGGGCTAATGTGCCCACGGCGTATGGGTTCGTGGCTGATCGGACCTCTGCGCATGCCCTTTGCCCGACGCCGATCGATTACGTCGAAAGGCCATTCCGACGCCCCGGGATCGGCGAGGCGTTGCAACACAGGGGACCCCCATGAAGATTCTGGCTGCGGCCGCGTTCGGCTCGCTTATCGGCCTTGCGCCCGTCTGCGCGCGTGCGGACGCCGTGACCGACTGGAACAAGACCGCCATTCAGGTCATGAAGAACGCAAACGTGTCGGCCAATCCGTGGTCGCGTGCGATGGCGATGATGCATGTCGCGATGTCCGATGCGGTCAGCTCGGTCGAGGGAAGTCACGCAAGATATCTGGCTTCTATTCCGTCGCGGCCCGGGGCTTCCGCAGACGTCGCCGCCGCAACGGCCGCGCGGATCGTCCTGAGCCACCTGTTCCCTGATCAGAAGGCGGCGATTGACGCCGCCTATGCGACGTCGATCGGCAGTGCGCCGGACGGTTCGGCGAAACTCGACGGAATTGCGCTTGGAGAGCAGATTGCAGCCGCTGTTCAGGCCGACCGCGCCGCCGATGGAACGGTGGTTCCGGACACGTATCGCCCCATCGCGACGCCGGGCGTGTGGGTGCCGACGACGTCCCCGGCTTTCGCTCAATACGCTCAGGCCAAGCCGTGGGTGATGAAAAGCGCCGATCAGTTTCGACCCGGTCCGCCGCCGGCGCTGAACAGCGCGCTTTACGCCCGCGACTACAATGAGACAAAGAGCGTCGGCGGAGTGAAGAGCGATGTTCGCACGCCCGCCCAGAGCGATGCTGTGAAGTTCTGGACGCAGATCAATCTCGCACCCGCATGGCAGGATGCGGCCCGCCAGCTTGCGGCGGCGAAAGGCCTCAAGCTGGCGGAGAGTGCGCGGCTGTTCGCCCTCCTCAACATGGGCGTCGCCAACACGTTCATCAACGACTGGGATGCGAAGTTCACTTACAATTTCTGGCGTCCCGTCACGGCGATCCGCAACGGCGATATCGACGGCAACGATGCGACCGAGCGCGATCCCGGCTGGACGCCGTCGAACGTGACGCCGATGCATCCGGAGTATCCGTCACAGGCGGCGATCATCTCCGGCGTCGCCGTCGCAATCATGGAATCGGTGTTCGGGCCGCAGCCGGCCATTCCATTCGAAGCCACGGACCTTTTGGACCCCACCAAGAAGCGGGCGTTCAAGAGCATCGCGGAAATGGCGGCGGAGCATGAAAATGTTCGAGTCTGGGGCGGCATCCATTTCAGAAACTCGCTGGATGTCGGCGCCGACATGGGCCGCAAGATCGCAGCTTATCTGATCGCAAACTCGCTGGCGCCCGCCCGTTAGAAAATCTGGCGCCGGACCGTTGGTCAGTATCGAACGCCGGCGCCGCGCCCCCGATGTGGAACGTCAGCGCGTTCGGGATTGTCGCCTACCTCCACCCCCACTCGCCATTTCCGAACATCAGCACTTTGCCTTGCCAGATGTCGTGGCTCGGCGCGAGTTCCACCGCGACGCCACCAAGCATCGCGATCATCACGCGCGCCACGCCGCCATGCGACACCATTACTGTGTCGCGGCGGAGCTCATCGATCGCCGGCTTCACGCGCAGCGCCAGCATCGCATAGCTCTCGCCTTCGGGCGGAACGAAGTTCCATTTGTCCCGCTCGCGCTGGTGCGACAGTTTTGGCTCGCGCCGCACGATTTCGGCCCAGGTGAAGCCTTCCCACGCGCCGAACGTCAGCTCCTTGAGGCGCTCGTCGGTTCGATAGTAGGTGGAATGGAGACCCATCGCCGTGCGCGCGATCTCCATCGTCTCGCGCGTACGCAGCAGCGGGCTCGCGATGAAGTCGCAATCCTCGACAAGCGGAACCTGCGCTTTCAATTTCGCGCCTGCCTCTTCGGCCTGCACGCGGCCGAGATCGTTGAGCGGGACGTCGCGCTGGCCCTGCAGCCGCCCCTCGGCGTTCCAGTCCGTTTCTCCGTGGCGGATGAAATAAATGACGGGACGCTTCACGCGCTCACGCAGGCTTTCGCTTCATCGCACCTGGACAATGAAGTCCTCGGATGACGGATCGCCGTTCGTCCATATCACCTGGATCGTGAAGCGGTCGGAACCGGCAAAGCCGGGGTTGGGACGATAGTAGACGCCCACGCCGTCCACCAGGCGCGCGTTGCAGCTGAATCGGGGATGGCTGGACGCAAAGGATGGATGCGCGCCTTCCCGGCGAAGTTCGACTGCGCCGTTGCGCGGCGGCGTGATGATGGCGACGTCCGCATAGCCCAGGCTGGAGCAGTCCGGCGCGACCTGGCGGAAGTGCTTCGCCCGCACAGGAGCCCCGCGGCTCGTGAAAACGACGGCGGCTTCCGGTCGCGGCGGGGTTAGCGTCGCAACCGTGCTTTGACATCCGCCGAGCACGGCTGCGGCGATAGCGGCGAGAACGAGGCCTGTTCGCATGGGAGCTCCGGTCGCTGCGTTGCGATTAAGGTGGTTGATCCTAATGTGGCTGATTCCACTTGTCGGCGCCATGACCGGCGGCGCGTTCACCCACGCGTCGTCACTCGCCCTTGTCGAGGCTCATGTCCGGCGCCTCCGGGTTCTTCATGCCGACGACATGATAGCCGGCGTCGACATGCAGGATCTCGCCGGTCATGCCCCGCGCCATGTCGGAGCAGAGATACGCGGCGGTCTCGCCTACTTCCTCGCTCGTCACGGTGCGCCTGAGCGGCGCGTTATATTCGTTCCATTTCAGGATGTAGCGAAAATCCCCGATTCCCGACGCCGCCAGCGTCTTGATCGGTCCGGCCGATATCGCGTTGACGCGAATGTTCTTCGGGCCGAGATCGGCGGCCAGATAGCGCACGCTCGCTTCCAGCGCCGCCTTCGCCACGCCCATCACGTTGTAGTGCGGCATCCATTTCTCGGCGCCGTAATAGGTGAGCGTCAGCATCGCGCCGCCGTTCGTCATCAGTTTTTCGGCGCGCTGGGCGATGGCGGTGAAGGAATAGCAGGAGACGAGCAGGCTCGTGGCGAAGTTTTCCTGGCTGGTGTCAACATAACGGCCCGTCAGTTCGCTCTTGTCGGAGAAGGCGATGCAATGCACGACGAAGTCGAGCCCGCCCCACTGGCGGCCGATTTCCTCGAAGACGGCGTCGATCGTGCGACCGTCCGTGACATCGCAGTGGCCGACAACCTTGGCCCCGATCGATTCGGCGAGCGGACGCACGCGCTTTTCCAGCGCCTCGCCCTGAAAGGTGAAGGCGAGCTCCGCCCCGTGGGCCTGCGCCGCGCGGGCGATTCCCCATGCGATCGATCGATTGTTGGCCACCCCCATGACGAGGCCGCGCTTTCCCTTGAGTATCCCGCCAGGGGTCATGCCGTGTTTTCCGCGCCGTTGCCGTCGGCGGGCTATACCCAAGGACGTCAGGTGGGGGAAGCCGCTTCGCGGGAGCCACGCCCGGATGTTCATACCGGGGAAAGCTCGCAAACCGGCTGGCCAACCGAAAATCCGTTGGTTAAAAATCGCTGAACAAACGAGCCAGGGAGATTGGGACGTGGGAACGCGCGCCGATTTTGACGCCCTGACTCCCGCCTTGCGACGGTACGCGCGCGGCCTGACAGGGGGCGCTGAATGCGCCGATGATCTTGTTCAGGACGCCCTGCTCACAGCTCTCCGCTCGCGAGGCGTTGGGCGGGGAGCCGCGCTGCAGCGCAAGCTTTACGCCATCATCACGGATTTCAACCGGATGCGCGTCGCCTCGCTCGAGAGCGCCGACGATTTCGGCCGGGAAACGAGAGGCGAGGTCGTGCCGTTCGGACGCGAGGGACCAACCGCCCGCGCGGTTATGGGGCGAAGCGTTCTCGCAGCCATGACGCTGGCCGAGCGGGAGGCCATCCTTCTCGTTTCCGTCGAGGGGTTCAGCTATGACGAAGCGGCCGAGATTTCGGGCGTCTCGCGCCCGGCGCTGATCGCGCGGCTGGCAAAGGCCCGCGGGCGCTCGCCGCAGCACGCCTCCGCCGCCGGCCGGCACGCTCCCGGCCTCCGGGTCGTCTCGTGACCCCGGTCATCACCGACGCCGACCTCCACGCCCTCGTCGACGGGGAACTGTCGGGGCGCAGACTCGGTGAGGTGCGCCAGCATGTCGCGCAGGATATCAACGCCGCTCTTCAGGTGCAGCGCTGGGCGGCCGCGCGGGATTCGTTGCGCGCCATGCTGCAGCCGATCGTGGATGAGCCGCTTCCGCTGCGACTGACACTCGAACGCATCGAGCCGTCGCTGGCGCGCGACCGCGAAGCGTACAGGCGCCTGCTCTTTGCGCTCGGCTTCGTTTCAGGCCTGGTCGTCGGCCTAGGCTCCGCGACCCTGACCTTGCTGCGCTGAGACCTTTAGTCGGCGCTGGCGCGGCGCTTCCGCATCAGCGTCTCCAGCTCGTCATCCCCGCCCTCGGGCAGAGCGATCGACGTGGCGACATAGAGGTCCCCTCGCCCGTCCGACTTTGGAAGCCCTCGGCCGCGCAGGCGGAAATGGCGGCCGCTCGAGGTCATCGGCGGGATCGTCAGGTCAACCGGCCCGTCAAGAGTCTCTATGCGCACCGGCCCGCCAAGGACCGCGTCAGCCAGCGGGATCGTCTGCGTCGCGCGCAGGTCCGCGCCGTCCACCGTGAAGCGTGGATGCGGCCGAAGACGAATGGTCAACAGAAGGTCGCCCGCCGGCGCGCCGCCCGGTCCGGCCTGCCCCTGCCCCTTGAGCCGGATGGTCTTGCCATCGCCCGCGCCCTTCGGGATGTTGACCTCGACCTCGCGGCCGTTCGGCAGACTCAGGCGCCGCGCGCCCCCCGCCACAAGGTCCTCCAGCGCAAGCGTCAGCTCGGCCTCGATGTCCTGTCCCTTATGCGGCCGGCGCGTCTGCGCGCCATCCCGAAATGCGCCGCCGAACAACTCGGAAAAGATGTCCGACGTCGCGCCCGTCCCGCCCCGGGCGAACGGCCCCTCAGCGCCAAATCCGTGGGAAAAGCCCTCGAAGCCGCCGCGGCCGCGGCCGCCGCCCATGCCCGAGCGCGGATCGAAGCCCTGAAACCTCGGCTTTCCTTCGGCGTCGATCTCGCCGCGGTCGAACTGGCCGCGCTTCTCCTTGTCGCCAATAATCTCGTAAGCCGAATTGAGCTCGGCGAAACGCTCCTTCGCCTTGGGATCTTTCTGATTCTGGTCCGGATGATGCGCCTTGGCGAGCTTTCGAAAAGCCTTCTTCACGTCGGCTTCGCTCGCCGACTTGGGCACGCCAAGGACGGTGTAGGGATCTCTCATACTTCGCGCAGCGCCTTTCGGGCCGCGCGGACGCGGCCTGATTTCCCCCAAGATGTGGGGGGAATGGCCGTCTTTCGCAACACGAAAGACGACGCGACGGCAAAAGGCCGCTGCGATCAGGCAGGCTTCTTCCAGGGCTTGGCGCTGCGCACCGCCCATTCGCCGCCGCTCGGCCGGCAAGCCGAGCCCTGCACCCAGTCCTGCCCCCGCGTCGTGACGGTGGTTGCGACGAAGGATCGGCAGACTTCGTCGTTTTTCACGAAAGGCGATCCGACCGGCGAGATCGAGCCCTTGAGGCCGGAATCAGGATTGCTCCAGCCGGCGCTCGCGCCGTCTCCCTGGGGGTCAAGCGCGATCGCCAGCGCGGCCGCGGCGCGGCGCCAGTCTTCAGTCGAAAAATCAGGCGACAGGAGCGCGCCGGGCGTCCTGACTGTGACCGATCCCGTCGAGATATCGTCGTCGTTCGCAAGGAAGCCGGTGAAAGACACGCTGCAACCGGAGGCGGCGAGCGCGACGGCGAAGGCCGCAGCCATGCGCCAACGGCTTTGGCCGCGGCGCACGCTTCCGATATACGCACTCAAGCGCGTCACAACGCAACTCCCCGCACACAGTCAGGCCCCAAACCGTCATGCAAGACAGCCAATCGTTAAAATCCGGTGAGATTTCCGCCGGCGGCGATCCGTTCGCCCTGTTTGCGGAATGGTTTGAAGAAGCTGGTAAATCAGAACCAAACGACCCAAACGGAATGGCGCTGGCGACCGCCGACGTTAACGGTCTGCCGAACCTGCGCATGGTGCTGATGAAGGAGTGGGACCGCGACGGCTTCGTCTTCTACACAAACTGCGAAAGTCAGAAGGGGACGGAGCTTGCGGCCAACATGCAGGCGGCCGCGCTCTTCCATTGGAAGTCCCTGCGCCGGCAGGTGCGCTTTCGCGGGAGCGTATCCATCGTCAGCGAGGCGCAGTCGGACGTCTACTTCGCCTCCCGCCCGCGCGATAGCCGGATCGGCGCCTGGGCAAGCCAGCAAAGCCGGCCGCTGGAGAGCCGCTTCGCGCTGGAGAAGGCGGCCGCCTACTATGCTGCGAAATTTCCGGTCGGCGCGGTGCCGCGCCCGCCCTACTGGAAGGGATACAGGATTGCGCCGACGTCCTTCGAGTTCTGGCGCGACCGCCCCTTCCGCCTGCATGAGCGCCTGATCTACCTTCGCGAGTCGGCCGACGCGCCGTGGACGACCACCACTTTCTATCCCTGAGGATACCGGGATGCCGATGCCGCCCCTGCCCAAGACCGAGCCTGGAAAAAGGCCGGTGATGCTTCTCACCGGCGCGTCGCGCGGCATTGGCCACGCAACGGTGAAGCTCTTCGCCATGCAGGGCTGGCGCATCCTGTCCTGCTCGCGCCAGGCCTTCTCCGATAAATGCCCATGGCCGTCGGGCGCCGACGATCACGTTCAGATCGATCTTGCCGATCCGGAGGACACGATGCGCGGCATCTCCGAAATCAAGGATCGGCTGCGTGCGGAGGGCGGCAAGCTCGACGCGCTCGTCAACAACGCCGGCATCTCTCCCAAGAGCCAGAACGGCGTGCGCCTCGGCGCGGCTACGACGTCCTTCAACGACTGGCACAGCGTCTTCCAGGTCAATTTCTTCGCGCCCATCATGTTGGCGCGCGGACTGCTGGACGAGCTTCAGGCCGCGAAGGGCGCGATTGTCAACGTCACCTCGATCGCGGGCTCGCGGGTGCATCCCTTCGCCGGCGCCGCCTATGCGACATCGAAGGCCGCGCTCGCAGCGCTCACCCGCGAGATGGCGTCCGACTTCGGCCCGATGGGCATTCGCGTCAACGCGATCTCGCCCGGCGAGATCGACACGGCGATCCTCTCGCCTGGCACAGAGAAGATCGTGCAGACCTTGCCCCTGCACCGCCTCGGCACGACCGAGGAAGTCGCGCGCGCCATCATGTTCCTGTGCAGCCCACAGTCGAGCTACGTCACCGGCGCCGAACTTCACATCAACGGCGGCCAGCACGTGTGAGAGGCGCTACGTTCAATCATGTTCGGCTTCACACTTCTCGACGGGCTCGCGCTCGCCTGGTTCGCATTCGCCTGGTTCGGCTATTTCTGGCTGGTTGAACGGTCGGACCGCGGCGCCAACAGCCTCAACGCGCGCATGATCGGATTTCGCCGCAAATGGATGCAGGCGATGCTGAGGCGCGACAACCGCATCGTCGATACTCAGATCAACATGCAGTTGCAGCAGGGCGCCGGCTTTTTCGCCTCGACCTCCTTCATCGCCATCGGCGCCTGTCTGACGCTGCTCGGCTCGACCGACAAGGCGCTGGAGCTTCTGCAGACCGCGCCGCTGATCGAGAGGCCGAGCCGCGTCCTGTGGGAGGTGAAGACGCTCGGCCTCACGCTGTTCTTCGTCTACGCCTTCTTCAAGTTCGGCTGGGCCTACCGGCTCTTCAACTATTGCGTGATCGTCATCGGCGCCGCGCCGAAATTCACAGGCGAGGTGACGGCCGAAATGGAGGAGATCGCCGAGCGCGCCGCCAAGCTCAACTCCATCGCCGCAGGGCACTTCAACAAGGGCCAGCGCGCCTTCTTCTTTTCGCTCGGCTATCTCGGCTGGTTCATCGGTCCGCTCCTATTCATGGCGGCGACCGCTGCGGTGCTGTTCGTGCTGCATCGCCGGCAATTCAGATCCGACTCGCTGAAAGCGTTGTGTTGAGCGCGCTCGCTTTGCGCGAAATTCTTTCGTTGGACCGCGGACACGGCTTCGCTCCGCTATTGCTACGCTGCACCGTTCCGGGGACGAAGAAGGCGCTTTGCGCAGCCTACGCCGCCGCCTCAACACGCCCCGGCGTCACGCGAAAGCGTCGTCCGCCGGGCGGCAACTTCCTGAACAAGGCTTCATCAGCGCCCGTCATCCAGACCTGCGCGCCGAGCGCGGCGATATTCTCATAGAGCGCAGCGCGGCGGCGCGGATCGAGATGGGCTGCAACTTCATCAAGCAGGAGGACGGGCGCAAGCTGCGACATCGCCGCGACAAGCCTGCCATGCGCGAGAATGAGGCCAATCAGAAGCGCCTTCTGCTCGCCCGTTGACGCATCCGCCGCAGCGATATCCTTCGGCCCGTGACGCACGCTGAAGTCCGACGCCTGCGGCCCTTTCAGCGCGCGCCCGGCGCTGCGATCGGCGTCGCGCTGGTCGCGCAGAATCGCTGTGAATTTTTCCTCGGCGCGCATGGCCGCTTCGCCGGCGAGAAGCCGCTCAACGTCGCCGTCAAGCGCAATCGACGCGAAGGGAAAGGGCGAGGCGTCGTCTCGCGTCGCGGCGATCAGCGCGGACAAGCGCTCGACCGTTTCGACGCGCGACGCGGTGACTGCGACGGCAAGCGCTGCGATTTCGATTTCGATCGCGGCCAGCCAGCGCGCATCGGGCGGCATTTCCTCCAGCAACCGGTTGCGCTGGCGCAGCGCCTTCTCGAGCGCGCTCACGCGCGCGCCATGCCCCGGATCAATCGCAAGGACCAGCCGGTCGAGAAAGCGGCGGCGGTCGCCGGCGGGGCCGCGAAACAATCCATCCTGCTCGGGCGTCAGCCAGACGAGCCGCAGGTGATCGGAGAAGGCCGCCGGCGAACTCGCGTCCTCGCCATCGATGCGAATGCGCCGCGATGCGGCGTCCTGCTCGGAGGGCTCGTAGGCGGTTCCGAGCCGGGCGAGCCCCAACCCGCCCTCGATCGTGGCGGAAACGATCCAGCCGCCCGGCCCGCCGCGACGCGCCGGCTCTTCCAGAACCGCACGACGCAGGCCGCGCCCCGGCGAGAGGAAGGAGAGCGCTTCGAGAATGTTGGTCTTGCCCGCGCCGTTCTCGCCGAACAGCGCCACGACCGTTGCGTCGGCCGCCAGATCAAGCGACGCGTAGGTGCGAAAATCCCGGAGCGTCAGGCGCTGGATGCGAGAGGCGATCGTCATCGGCGACAGTCGATTTGCGCGCGACGCCCTGACATGCGCTCACCTGGCTTCGCCGCTCCGCAGTTGGCTGCGCGCGCCGAACCGATTACACGCGCATCGGCATCAGAACATAGAGCGCCGGCGCATTGTCGCGGTCCTGGATGATCGTCGGCGATCCGGGCTCGGCGAGCCTGAAGAGCGTCGTGTCGCCGTCAAGCTCGTTGGTGATGTCGAGGAGATAGCGCGCATTGAAGCCGATATCGAGCGCCGGCCCGTCATAGTCGGCCTCCAGCTCTTCGGTTGCGCTGCCGGAATCGGGATTGGTCACCGAGAGCGTAATCTTGCCGTCTGCGACCGAGAGCTTCACCGCGCGGCCGCGCTCGCTTGAAATCGTCGAGACGCGATCAACCGCAGCGGCGAATTCGCCGCGATCGACAACGAGCTGCTTGTCATTGCCAGATGGAATGACGCGCTGATAGTCGGGAAATGTTCCGTCGATCAGCTTGGACGTCAGCACAGTCTGCCCGACGGTGACGCGGATCTTGGTCGTGGAGAGTTCGATTGCGACCTCCTGGTCGGCGCCCTCGATCAGCTTCTGGATTTCGCTGACGGCCTTCCGCGGGATGATGACGCCGGGCATGCCGGTGGAGCCCGCCGGCGCCGGCGCCTCGACGCGCGCCAGGCGGTGCCCGTCGGTCGCGACCATGCGCAACATGGTCGCCCCGCCGACATCGATCGTGTGGGCGAAAATTCCGTTGAGATAGTAGCGGGTCTCTTCCTGGGAGATCGCGAACTGCGTCTTGCCGATGAGCTTGCGCAGCGTCGACGCCTCGACCGAGAAGCGGTGGCTCATCTCGCCGGCGGCGATGTCGGGAAAATCACCCTCGGGAAGCGCCTGCAGCGAGAAGCGCGAACGGCCCGAACGGAGCTGCATCTGGCCGGAATCGCCGGTGGTTTCCAGCGATACCTGCGCTCCATCCGGCAATTTGCGGACGATGTCGTGCAGGGTATGGGCCGGCGCGGTCGTTCCGCCCGGTTGGCTCGCTTCGGCCGGGATGGTTTCGATGACTTCGAGATCGAGATCGGTGGCCTTGAGCTTCAGGCCGCCGCCATCGGCCCGCAAGAGGACGTTCGACAGGATGGGAATGGTGTTGCGCCGCTCGACGACGCGATGGACATGGCCCAGGGCCTTCACAAGGGCGGCCCGCTCAACCGTAACGCGCATGGCTCTTCAGCTCGACAAATATGGCGGGCGCCGGATGCGCCCGCCCTTCCGGGTTCCGGCCCGAACGCCGGATCAGCGTCAGAACGGCCGGGGAATGTGCCGCGCGGGGCGCCTGCGCGCAAGCGCGGCCAAGACGGTTTCCGTGCTTTTCCGCGACAATCGCAAGCGAAGCCGCCGGCGTGTTCGGACAGCGCCAGAGCAGGCCTAACTTTCGCTCAGTCCAGGAGCATCCGCCTGAGGAGGTCGATGTCCTCGCGCAGCGACTCGTCCCGGTTCAAGAGATCGTCCACCTTGCGCACAGCGTGCAGCACCGTCGTGTGATCGCGGCCGCCGAAGCGCCGGCCAATCTCGGGCAGGGAACGCAGAGTCAGCGTCTTGGCGAGGTACATGGCGATCTGTCGCGGACGCACGACATTCGCGGTCCGCCGCGAGGACAGAATGTCCGCCCGGCTGACGTTGAAATGCGTCGCGACGAGCTTCTGAATGTCCTCGATCTTGACCTTCTTCGGTTCGCGTGCGCGCACGAGATCGCGAATGGCGACGTCGGCCGTCTCGAGCGTCAGCGCAACTCCGGTGAGCGTCGCGTGCGCCAGCAATCGGTTGACGGCGCCTTCGAGATCGCGGCCGTTCGCGGTGACCTTGCGGGCGAGATGCTGGATGACCTGCGGCGACACATCGAACGACGGATGCGCCACTTTCGCTGCAGCGAAGCGCGATTCAAGGATGCGCAGCCTCAGATCCTCGCAATGCAGCTCCATCTCGACGGCGAGCCCGCCGCCGAGACGCGAGCGCACGCGTTCATCCAGATTCTCCAGATCGGACGGCGCGCGATCGGCGGCGATGACGATCTGCTTGCCGGCGTCGAGCAGGGCGTTGAGCGTGGCGCAGAATTCGTGCTGCACGGATTTGCCTTGCAGGAACTGAACGTCGTCGATGACGAGCAAATCGATCCCGCGCAACTTATCCTTGAACGCCAGCGCATTATGGGTCTTCAGGGCAGCGACGAAGCCATACATGAATCCGTCGGCGGTGAGATAGACGACGCGCTTGCCCTGGCTCGCGACCGCGTGAGCGACGGCTTGAATGAGGTGGCTTTTCCCAAGACCGACGCCGGCGTGAACATAGAGCGGATTGTAGGCGCCGCCCGGCGACATTGCGACTTTCTCCGCGGCCGCGCGCGCAAACGCATTCGACTTGCCGATAAAAAACGTGTCGAACGTCATCTTCTTGTCGAGCGGATTAGCCGGCAGTCCGGACGACTCGCCTTGCGCCGGCGCCGTCGCGCCGTCGCTACGCGCGGCGATCGCCGGATGGCCGCGCAGATCGATGACGGTGGCGGCGCGCGGCGCGTCACAGGCGCGCGACCGCGACGCGATCGCTGAGCGAACATGCAGCGCTATCTGTTGGACGCCGCCATTTTCATCGCGAAAGCGGGCAAGAATTCGATCGGCGTAGTGCGCCTGAATCCAGCTCTTGAGAAACTTCGTTGGAATGGAGAGTTGAGCCACGCCATCGTTGATCGACATCAATTCGATGCGGGCGAACCAACTCGTGAAGACGTCATCGCCCAGTTCGGCGCGCAGCCTTCGTCGTACGCGCGACCAGATTGTCGCAATCTCCGACGAAGCCGGGGCGGCGTTCTCGCTCTGCAGCGTACGGGAGGCAATATCTGAAGCTTCGCTGGGCATAGGCTCTCATCCGCGCGACGCGCGCGGTCCCAAATAACTGCTCAAAAAGGGTGGCGCGCATCGACGCGCCGCGATGGTCTATGCAGCTCTGCTGCTGCTAACGCGACCGTCTCAACATGTCTGGCGCACGTTCACGCCAGCCTTCCAACGCAAATGGCGACTTCTATCAATCGCGAGTTCAACCGGGTTGGCGAAGCGCATCGTCCGCATGGCTCCCCTATCCTTTATCTTGTCTTTTGTTGCCCCGCCGGCTGACGCAACGCGATGTCCCAACGCCGTCCATCCGGACAGTCACGCCCGTAAGAACCCCTCGGCTGTTGGATCGCGTCGCGCCCCAGCGACAAATTCACGCTAGTCACGGGGTCCGGGACCCGCAACCGGACTCTTGGGCAGGACCCCGATTCGGCCCGCCAAAAGTTCAGCGCGGGCTGTGGACAATTTTGGGATATGTTCGCTCTTCCGATTGTAATGCTTTGGGTTTCTCAGGCAAAGGGCTGGGTTTCATGGCCGCTCATTTCGTTCGCGGAATCGTTGCGCTGGAACAAGGTCAAGCGCTTCCGGCGCCACGTTCCTCGCTTTCAACAGCCTCTTGCCGCCTAACCAATTGAATCGGAAAGCGTTCAATTGAGCGGGTTGGAATTGAGGCGGAGCCGCCTTCGGCGCCATTGCGGGTTCCCTCAGCGAGAAGCTGTCAATACCCGCCGCTACGTCAAGTGGTCCGAAAGTGTCGCAGATTTCGCGCGATGTGGCGCCAGAGCCGCATATCGGTCAAATCGCACAAACATAAGGGAAAATTTGAAAACGCCGACCCCCTGTCAGCGTTACTCGAACAAGTTGGTAAGGGCAGAACGTCAGGCGCCGAGCTTCTTCAGGGCCGCCGACAGACGCGACACTTTTCGCGACGCTGTGTTCTTGTGAATGACGCCAGTCTTGGCGGCCTTCATGAGCTCCGGCTCTGCGGCGCGAACTGCAGCCGCGGCAGCGGCCTTGTCGCCGGCGGTCAGAGCCTCCTCCGCCTTGCGAACGAAGGTGCGCATGCGGCTCTTGCGCGCCTTGTTGACCTCGGTGCGGCGGAGCGCCTGTCGCGCCGCCTTCTTGGCGGAAGCCGTATTGGCCATCGGATAGATCCTGGACGTTGCGTCCGGGGCGCATGCGACCGCCGGACGGAAAACAGTTGCGCGGGCCCATCCGGACCCGCGAGCGGCCGGTCTCTGACACAGGCAGGCGCCGACGTCAACGGATCCGAGCGCGGCAGGTTGTCTTCTGCATCGGATCGAGCGGCCTTGCCTAGACGAAGCTCCGCAGGCGCGTGACGGCCTCGCGCGCCGTGATCTCCAACGCCGTCTGGCCGCGGATCTCGGGCGAACGCGGCAGCCGCCCCAGGATGGCGAAGCTCAGGCCATGCATGGCGATGAGTACGGCGATGTTGATACGGCGCGACATGGCGAACGGTCCCCTCGCCAGCCTTCATGCGCCGCATCGTTTCCAAAGAAAGTGCGTCACTGCACCTGCAACGTTAATTGTTGCGTTCGGACTTCCTGCAAGCGTGCGGTCGCGCATGGGGCGGATCTAGCCGACGCCGTCGAACAGTGCGGTGGTCAGATAGCGTTCGGCGAAGGACGGGATAATGACGACGATGCGCTTGCCCGCCGCCTCCGGACGCGCGCCGATTTCGAGCGCCGCCGCAACCGCGGCGCCCGACGAGATGCCGACCGGAATGCCTTCGAGGCGCGCCACGGCGCGCGCCGTGTCGAACGCCGTCTGGTTGCCGACGGTCACCACCTCATCGATGACCGAACGATCGAGCACATCTGGAACGAAGCCTGCGCCGATTCCCTGAATCTTGTGAGGACCCGGCTTGCCGCCCGACAGCACCGGTGAGTCTTCCGGCTCCACCGCGACCACCTTGAGTTGCGGCAGGCGCACTTTCAGCACCTGCCCGACGCCGGTGATGGTGCCGCCTGTGCCGACGCCGGAGACGAAATAGTCGAGCTTTCCATCTGTGTCGGTCCAGATTTCCTCGGCTGTCGTGCGACGATGGATTTCGGGGTTCGCGGGATTGCGGAACTGCTGCGGGATGGCGCTACCCGGAATCTCGGCCTTCAGCTCATTCGCCTTCTCGATCGCGCCTTTCATGCCGAGCGGACCGGGCGTGAGCACCAGTTCGGCGCCCATTAGCGCCACCATCTTGCGACGCTCGATCGACATGGTCTCCGGCATCACGAGGATGAGACGATAGCCACGCGCGGCGGCGACGAAGGCCAGCGCTATGCCGGTGTTTCCCGACGTCGGCTCGATCAGGGTAGCGCCGGGCTTGATCGCGCCGGACATTTCCATGGCGTCGATCATGTTGACGCCGATGCGATCCTTCACGCTGCCGATCGGATTGAAGAATTCGAGCTTGGCCAGGATCTCCGCCTTGACGCCGCGTTGCTCCGGCAGGCGCGCCAGGCGCACCAGTGGGGTGTCGCCGATGGTCTCGGTTATGGACTGATAGACGCGGCCTCGGCCGGGCGTTCGGACAGATTCGACTTTGCGGGCTGCGGACATTGCTTCCTCTCATCTGGCCAAGAATTTCTAATATATTACACATTGTATGTCGATAATCACATTATTTCACATTCTAAATTGCGAAATCGAGGTCTCCCTTGCCCACGCCGGCCTGCGCAGACTCCGCCTTGCGGCAAAGATCGTCCACTGTCACGCCATCGAGCGCCTGAAGAAATGACTCGCCGGCAATCTTCACCACGGGCGCGACGACCTCATCGACCAGCGCCGATTCAGGCGCGACCGGCATCGCATCTTCGCCCGTCGACGCCATCGCTGCGCGTACGATGTCGCCGGCTGTAATGCGCCGTCGCTCGCGCGCGAGTTCATAGCCGCCGCGAGGACCACGCATGCCTTTCAGAATGCCGGCGCGCACCAGCGCCTGAAGCATGGTCTCCAAATGCCGGGGCGGTAAATTATGGCGCGCAGCAAGAATCTTCGCCGCCACCGGATGCGGCCGTGCGTTCAAGGCGACATCCAGCACGGCGACGATAGCAAGCAAGGATCGGCGGGATAGAAGAATCATTGCGACAAAATCCGCTAGTGCAACACATCAATCAGCCCAAACATAAACCCTCGCCTCGGCTCAAAGCATACCTGTTGATCCAAATCCAGAGGCGCCGCGCGCTGTATCCTCTATGTTGTCGGTTTCGACCCAGGCGATGCGCGACACAGGCGCGATGACAAGCTGCGCAATTCGCATCGCCCGCGTGATCGTCGCAGGCGCGTCGCCCAAATTGATCATCGCCGCCATCACCTCGCCCCGATAATCCGAGTCGATGGTGCCCGGCGCATTGATCACCGTCAGTCCTAGCCGGAGCGCAAGTCCGGAGCGCGGACGCACCTGGCCTTCGTAGCCCCGCGGCACGGCAATGATGATTCCGGTTGGCGCCAGAGCGCGCGCCAGAGGCGCGAGCACGATCGGCGCATCCGTCGGAACCGCCGCATAAAGATCAACCCCGGCAGCGCCGTCGGTGGCGTAGGAGGGAAGCGGCAGATCGGCGCCATGCGGCAACCGCGTGATCGCGACTTTCAGCGTCATCGCAGCCGGAACGCGTCGGCGATTTTCTTGACGAGCCGCGCTGCAACTTCGTCCTTCGCCAGGGCGGGCCAACTCTCGACGCCATCGGCGCTGACGAGATGGACCGTATTGACATCGCCGCCCATCACGCCGGTCGCCGGCGACACGTCGTTTGCGACGATCAGGTCGCAGCCCTTCTTCTTGAGCTTGGCGCGCGCATGCTCAACAACCTTTTCGGTTTCGGCGGCGAAGCCGATCACCAGTCGCGGCCGCTTGCGGCTTCTGGCGATCGTCGCAAGAATGTCGGGGTTCTCAGCGAGCGCCAGAGCCGGCGGGCCGCTGGGGCCTTTCTTGATCTTGTCTTTCGCCGAGGTTGCGGCGCGCCAGTCGGCGACGGCTGCGGCAAAAACGGCGATATCGGCGGGGAGCGCCTTCTCAACCGCCGCGAGCATCTCGCGTGCGCTCTCGACATGCACAACCGACACATGCGCAGGATCAGGAATGGTCACCGGGCCGGAGATCAGCGTCACTTCGGCGCCCGCCTCGGCGGCGGCGCGCGCAATCGCATGCCCCTGCTTGCCGGACGACCGGTTGGCGATATAGCGCACCGGATCGATCGGTTCGTGCGTCGGACCAGACGTGATGAGGAAGCGCTTGCCGGCGAGCGGTCCGTTCTTCAGCGCATGCTGAATGCGCGGCGGGGCCGGTGATTTCG
>JBEVKO010000264.1:0-6741 GCA_040509705.1 Beijerinckiaceae bacterium | reverse complement strand
AATCCCCGTGCGGCGGCGCACCGGACGGCGCCGGAACGGGTGCGCTCGCTTGCCGACGCCCCAGAAGGCGGCCGCCAGCTTCCGGCTGCGCGTTGCGCTGCGGAAGTCTCTGTGCGCGTTGGCGATTTCGCTGCTTTATCCGGGCGGGCGACCTATGCTACGGCTTCCCCGGGATTGATCGGGACTTGACGTTCGGAGGCAAACCGTCTCCAAGCGCTCCGCTACGGATCGGGGCGGACGGCCGGTCTCAGGATTTTTCGGCCGCACAAAGGGGACGCGGCTATTTCGGGCAAATGAGGATCTGACGATGAGCGACATCGCCGAGCGCGTGAAGAAAATTGTGGTCGAGCACCTGGGCGTCGACGCGGAGAAGGTGACTGAGAAGGCCAACTTCATCGACGATCTCGGCGCGGACTCGCTCGACACGGTCGAGCTGGTGATGGCGTTCGAGGAAGAGTTCGGCGTCGAAATCCCCGACGATGCGGCTGAGAAGATCGCAACTGTCGGCGACGCGATCAACTTCCTGTCGAGCAAGTCGTCCGGCTGACATCGGTCCCGGCGCCGACGCGCTGGGGTGCGCGCCGGACTCTATGATGTTGAGACGAGTCGTTATTACAGGCGTTGGCATGGTCACGCCGCTGGGCTGCGGCGTCGAGGCGACATGGGCCAACCTACTTGCCGCGAAGTCCGGCGCCGGGCCGATCCAGGGCTTCGAGGCGTTGGATCTGCCTTGCCGGATCGCCTTTCAAATTCCGCGCGGCGATGGCTCCAACGGCACTTTCAATCCCGATCAGTGGATGGAGCCGAAGGAGCAGCGCAAGGTCGACGAGTTCATTATTTTCGGCATGGCTGCGGCGACGCAGGCGCTCGATGATGCGGCTTGGCGGCCCACGACCTATGAGGAGCAGATCGAGACCGGCGTCGTGATCGGCTCCGGCATCGGCGGGCTGCAGGGCATCGCTGACGCCGCGATCCTCGTGAAGGAGCGCGGTCCGCGGCGTCTCTCACCCTTCTTCATTCCCGGCCGGCTCATCAATCTTGCGAGTGGCTATGTCTCAATCGAGCACGGGCTGAAAGGGCCAAACCACTCGGTCGTCACGGCCTGTTCGACGGGAGCTCACGCCATCGGCGATGCGTCCCGAATGATTGCGCTCGGCGACGCGAACGTCATGGTGGCGGGCGGAGCCGAATCGTCGGTCACGCGCCTGGGCATTGCCGGTTTTTGCGCCTGCCGCGCGCTCTCGACCGGGTTCAACGACACGCCCCAGAAGGCGTCGCGCCCCTATGACAAGGATCGCGACGGATTCGTCATGGGGGAGGGCGCCGGCGTCGTCATCCTTGAGGAGCTTGAACACGCGAAAGCGCGCGGCGCGAAAATCTACGCAGAGATCGTGGGCTACGGGATGTCAGGAGACGCCTACCACATCACATCGCCGTCGGAGGATGGCGACGGCGCCTTCCGTTGCATGGCCACGGCGCTCAAGCGGTCCGGCGCGTCGCCCGGAGATATCGACTATATCAACGCGCACGGCACATCGACGCCAGTCGGCGATGAAATCGAATTGAAGGCGGTCGAGCGCCTAATGGGCAACGCATCCGCGCGTCTTTCCATGTCGTCGACGAAATCGTCCACCGGGCACCTGCTCGGCGCGGCCGGCGCGGTTGAGGCGATTTTCTCCGCGCTCGCGATTCGGGACCAGATAGCGCCGCCGACGCTCAACCTAGACAATCCGTCGGTTGACACTGCGATCGATCTGACCCCGCATGTGGCGCGCAAGCGCGATATCGAACTTGCCCTGTCCAATTCATTCGGATTTGGCGGAACCAACGCATCATTGGTCCTTCGGCGCTTTCACGCCTGAAGCCACGCCGGAATCATGCCATAATATGCGCGCAATCAAGGCGGCGATCACCTGACGGACGGACACACAGCGGCCTCATGAACGACGGTTTTCATCCCACTGACGCCGCTGCCGCTGCTCGCCAGTCATCGGTCGAGCCGCGCCGCTTTCTGCCGCGAAGCCCGACCGAAGTGATTGAGCCTCAGGCCGCGCCGCCCCCGCCGCCGCGGATGAAATTTCGGCACCGTCCCTTTGTGACGTGGGGAAGCAACTTTTTCACAGTCCTGCTCGTGCTGATCGCCATCGCGGGCGCGGGAGCGTTCTTCGTCGTCCGAGAACTCAGCAAGCCCGGCCCCCTCGAGACCGACAAGATTCTGGTCGTGAAAGGCGGGCTGTGGGACATCGCCGATCAGCTCGAACAGGAAGGTGTGATCACCAGCCCCTACGCGTTCATTTTCGCAGCGCTTACGCAAGCGAAGTTCGATCTCAAGAGGCTGCGCGCCGGCGAATATTTGTTCCGGGAGAATGTCTCGATTCCCCAGGTTGTTCAGACGCTCATCGACGGCAAGCCGCTTCGGCATTCCATAACGATTCCGGAAGGACTTACATCCGATCAAATCGTTGGCAGATTGATGGAGAGCGACCTGCTGGCCGGCGATATCCGTGAGGTGCCCCCCGAAGGCACACTGATGCCCAACACCTATTCGTTCGAGCGGGGATGGCCGCGAGCGAAGCTTCTTGAACAAATGCGGGAGGAGCAGCGCAAGATTGTCACTGATGTTTGGGCAAAAAAGGTTGTTGAGAGCCCTTCAATCAAGACGCCGCGCGATCTCGTGACGCTTGCCTCGATCGTCGAGAAGGAGACGGGCCGCGCCGATGAGCGGTCGCGGGTCGCGGCGGTCTTCATCAATCGCCTCAATCTCAAGCCGCCGATGAGGTTGCAGTCCGATCCGACGATTGTGTATGGCCTTGTCGGCGGCAAGGGCACGCTTGGCCGAGGCATCACGCGCGCGGAAATCGAGCGCGCTACTGCTTACAACACCTACGTCATTCCCGGGCTTCCGCCGAGTCCCATCGCCAATCCGGGGCGCGCAGCCCTGGAGGCAGTCGCTAATCCATCGCGCACCAGGGAACTCTTCTTCGTCGCCGACGGAACTGGCGGCCACGTATTTGCGGAGACAATCGATCAGCACAACCGCAACGTCGAGCGGTGGCGGCAGATTGAACGCGCGCGCGTCGGCGCCGAGGGACAGAAGCCGGTCGATCGATTTGAAGACGACGGCGCGCCCGCCGCGGCGCCGACCACTCCGGCGAGAGGCCAGCCGCAGCGCCGCGGCGAGATGGAAGCGCCGCGTCCGAGCATGGCGCCTCCGCCCCTCCCAGGTTCGTTCACTCCGCCGACGACGGCAGGCGCGCAGCCCCTGAACCCTCTACCGTCCGCCGCCTTTGAGCAGCGGAGGGGACCACGCATCACCGATGCTTCTGAGGGAACTGCCAAGGACCCGTTGCTCAACCGCACTTACGGTCTCGATCACCCCAAGACGGTGCCGACCAATCTCGGCCCGTGATCCGCCGGACGCGGGATTTCCGACAAGCCTTGCTGCAGCCGTTTCCAGCCAGCGCCACTTGCTCTAAGCGGACGCGGAAGAGAAGCCGTGGAAGCCGAGTCGGATGCCCCTTGCCAGCATGACGGGATTTGCGCGCGCGGCCGGGAGTGGACCGGCGGCGCGCATCGTGTGGGAACTCAAGAGCGTCAACGCCAAAGCGCTCGATATCAGGGTGCGGGTCCCGCCGGGCCTTGACGATGTCGCTGAAATTGCGCGCAAGCGGATCGCCGAGGCCCTGAAGCGCGGGACTTGTTTTGCCTCATTGGCCGTGCAGCGTGACGAGCGCCCGCCGGTGGTGAAAATCAACGACGAGCTTCTCAGGCAACTGGTCGCGCTGGCCGGCAAGTACTCAAGTCGAGACGGGCTGCGGCCGCCGTCGCTTGACGGATTGCTCGCGGTGCGCGGCGTCGTCGACTTCGCGGAAGCGCGAGACGACGACTCCGCTGAGCAGGCGTTGCGTCAGGCCGTTGTGCAGCTTCTTGACGGTGCGCTTGGCGATCTCGAAATCGCTCGCGCGACGGAAGGCGCCGCTCTCGACCAGATTCTGACCCAGCGGCTCGGGGCGATGACGCGCCTTGTGGATGCAGCCGAGACCGCCCCCGCGCGGCAGCCCGCCGCCATCAAGCAGCGGCTCATGAGCAACATTGCGGCGCTTCTCGATTCGGGGCGGGAGTTTGATCAAAACCGCCTGCACCAGGAGGCAGTGTTGCTGGCCAGTCGGGCCGATATTCGCGAGGAGCTTGACCGGTTGAAAGCCCATATCGCGGCAGCCGGCGCCTTGATCGCCGAAGGCGGAGCGGTCGGACGGAGACTGGACTTTCTGGCGCAAGAGATGGCGCGCGAAGCCAACACCCTCTCGGCCAAAGCAAATGACATTGCGCTTAACGCGACCGGACTCGAACTCAAGACGATCGTCGAGCAATTTCGCGAGCAGGTTCAGAATGTCGAGTAGCAGCCCGTCACGCCGGGGCCTCGTGCTGATCGTTTCCTCGCCCTCCGGAGCGGGAAAGACCACGCTGACGCGCGCCCTTCTCAAGAAGGACAAGAGCCTGCATCTTTCGATCTCAGTGACCACGCGCCTGCGGCGGCCGAACGAGGTGGAAGGCGTCCACTACAAGTTTCTCAAGTCTGTGCGCGAGTTTGAAGCGCAGCGCGACGCAGGCGAGTTGCTGGAGTGGGCGCAGGTGCATGGCGAACACTTCTACGGGACGCCCCGCGCCCCGGTCGACAAGGCTCTCAACGAGGGGCGCGACGTCCTCTTCGATATTGATGTGCAGGGCGCCGAGCAGGTGACGAAGATGATGCGCGTCGATGTCGCGAGCGTATTCGTGTTGCCCCCCTCGATCGATGAGCTTCATGCGCGCTTGCGGCGGCGCGCTGCAGAAAGCGAAGCAGCCATCCGTCGCCGTCTCGAAACGGCGCGACAGGAAATCGCGCGCTGGAACGAGTACGACTACGTGATTGTCAACGACGATCTCGACAGAGCCTTCTCCGATCTGGAGGCGATACTCCATGCGGAACGCCAGAAGCGTTTGCGCCGGCTTGATCTGGCGCCGCTTGTCGAGGTTCTTGATGCGGACCTGGCGCGGGCCCTCAATTCGAAGTGAGCTGCGCGCGGCGCGACAGGTCGTCGAATGCATTTGCGAGATTGACGTACGCGTCGACCGGAATGGCTTCGGCGCGAAGAGTTTCACCCACGCCTGCGTGCTCGAGCAGCGCAGCGACGTCGACGCCGAGCGACTTCAAGCTCTGTCTCAGCATCTTCCGGCGTTGACCAAACGCGGCCTGCGCGACCCGCGTCAAGCTCAAGAGGCTGCATGGCGTTGGATTTTCGCGGGGCGTAAGGCGGACAACGCTGGACATCACCTTGGGCGGAGGAGTGAAGGCGGCGGGCGGCACATCGAAGAGAATTCTGGCCTTCGTGCGCCAACCGGCCAGCACCGCCAAGCGCCCGTAGTCGGCGCGTTCCGCGGGCGTTGCGACGATGCGCTCCGCGACTTCTCGCTGAAACATCAGAGTCAGCGACCGCCAAGGCGGCGGCCAAGCTTCCGACTCCAGCCATCTGACCAGAAGCGGCGTCCCGACATTGTAGGGCAGATTGGCGACGACCTGCAGCGGACCGCCGTCGGCCAAAGCTGCGAGATCTGTGCGAAGCGCATCCTCGCACCGAACGATCAGCCGGCCGCCAGACCGGGAGGCGATGTCTGCGAGAGCCGGCAGAAAGCGTTCATCCTGTTCGATGGCGATGACGCGACGGGCGTTTGCCATGAGGAGCGCACGGGTCAATCCGCCAGGCCCGGGGCCGACCTCGACCACGGCGGCGTCGGTGAGATCGCCGGCTTCTCGCGCAATGCGTGCGGTCAAATTCAGATCGTAAAGAAAATTCTGGCCGAGTGATTTGCGCGGCAGAAGACCGTGGGTTCGCACCACGTCTCGTAGGGGAGGAAGGTCGGCGACCACCAGCGTGATGCCGGAGCTATTGCGTGGCTACGCCGTCGCGGCCGCTAGCCGAATTGATGCCCTGCGAAAATCCGACTTCACCGAGGGACCGCAGTTCGAGTTTCACATAGATCGCTCGCGAAGGCCCGCTCACGCCGCTATAGATGTCGCGATATCCGCTCGATACATACTGCACGGAGAAGATCGTGCACTCATCCTTGTATTGAAGTCCGACCGCCATCGTCGAAAGCGCCGCGCGGCTTGAAGCGCCCGTGACGTTCTGGACTCCCTGCGTGATCGCTTCGCGCGCCGCGATATAGCGATCGTTGTCGAAGATGGCGGTCGTGGAGACGCTCCAGTTTGTATTCAGCCTGATGTTGCCGCTCAGCAATATTCCCTCACGGCGGAACGCATATCCCAGTTCCGGCTGGGCGTCGTAGCGAGCATAGAGGATGGACCCGGAAATAAAGTTGAAATTGAAAGTCGGACCGGCCTCGATCCGCTGCAGTGCAAAGGTGCGCTCATCAAAGCGCGCCCGCGACATTACGCTGAAGGTGCTGTTGGGGGCGAAGATGGCGCGCCCTACAAAGTCCGAGCGATCCTTATCGAGGCCCGAGTCCAGCCCGACATTCGCAAGATCAGGCAACAGGTACGAGTTACGGCCGGCGAGCTGATAGGATTGTCCGAACAGCAGGTTCGCATATGAGCCGCCGACGCCTTGGAAGGTGTACTGGACGCCGACATTGGCGCGAACGCCCCCTTCGACCCGATCATAGCCCGAAAACTTGCTCGTTTCGAACAGTGTCGTGTCGTCGAAGGAAAGACTCTGCGCGTCATTGTTTGGCAGGCCTGTA
>JBEVKO010000263.1:0-15800 GCA_040509705.1 Beijerinckiaceae bacterium | reverse complement strand
TGCTGTCCGAGCGCACGCGCGATGTCGCGACGCTCATGGGCGGTCGCTCGCAGGAAATCGAGAGCATGCTCACCGAGCGCATCCGCGAGGTCGCGGATCTGCTCGGCGGACGCGGCGAGCAGATCGAGAGCATGCTCACGGAGCGCACCAGGGATGTGGCCGAATTGCTTGGCGGCCGCTCGCAGGAAATCGAGAACATGCTCGGCGAGCGGGCGCGGGACATCGAGTCCCTGATCGGCGGACGCGCCCAGCAGATCGAGAGCATGCTGGCGGATCGCACCCGCGATGTCGCATCGATGATCGGAGGACGCAGCCGCGAGGTCGAGAACGTCCTCACCAATCGCACCAACGAAGTCACGGCGATGCTCAGCGAGAAGAGCGCCGAGATTGACAATCATCTGCGCGTCCGCTCGGCGGAAATGTCCTCGACGATCGAGCGCGGCATCCTCGAATTCGAAAGCCGCGTCGTGAAGCTCGACGGCAGCAGCGCCGCGCTGAGCTTGCGCTCGCAGGAGCTTGGCGAACTGTTCGACGGCCGCGCCGCAGGGATGATGTCTGATCTCGCCCAGCGCGGCGATCGCATCGTGCGAGAGGTGGCCGATGTCGGCGCCATGGTGATCCGCGGACTTGATGATCGCGGCGCGACGATCAAGCAGGCGATGCAGGCGGCGTCCGGCGAAGTTTCCGACGCGACCGAAGAGGCGATGCGCGGCCTTCTCGACGTCAATATGCGTCTCAAGAACGACATCACCGCAACTGCGCAGCGGCTGAGCGAGGCGAACAACGCGCTGCAGACGCTCGTCTCCGGCGCGCAAACCAATCTCGGCGACGTTGAAGGTCGCCTCTCCCAGCGCATCGGCGAACTCGAGAACGTGCTCAGCACAGTCGCGTCCGAAACCGACCGAGCGACCAGCCAAGTGGCGGCGCAGGTGTCGGAGTTCCGCGCCGCATCGGGAGGCGCGCTCAACGATGCGACCGAGCTCGTTCGTCGCCTCGACGATCACGGCCGCACCCTGATCGAAACCACGCGAACCCACGCGCAGTCGCTCTCGGAGTCGGCTTCGTCTCTCGAGGAGATCGAGAGAAGGATCGGCGGCTCGCTGGAAGAACGTCGCTCGATGCTCGACAGTCTCTCGTCGCTCATCGACCGTAAGACCTCCGAGCTCGAATCGGTTACCCAGTCGTTCAGCGCCCTTGTTGAAGACTCGCTGCGCGCGACGGAAGAACGCGCACGCGCGATTGGCGGCGTTCTGGCGGAATCGGCGCAGGCGACGAGCGCCGCGATCGGCGACCAGTTCAACCTTCTGCGCAGTGAGACAACGCGCGAGCGCGAGCGCGCCGCCGGCGCATTGCGCGCGGCCTACGAAGGCGTCGCGGCGGACATGGCCCGCACACTGGGCGAGGCGTCAGAGCGCTTCCGCGAGGCGACGACCGAATTGCACACCATGAGCGCCGACATCCAGCGCGAACTGGAAGACACGCGCGCTGAATTGAAGCGCGGCGTGCTGGACCTTCCGCGCGAAACGCAAGACGCGACCGCGTCGCTGCGTCGCGTCGTCTCGGATCAGATCAAGGCGCTCAACGAGCTATCGGACCTCGTCACGAAATCCGGGCGTTCGCTCGACTATTCCGAGCCGCCGCCAGCACACTCGCCGCCAGCGCACTCGCCTCCCGCGCACGTCCCTCCGCCGCCGGCGATGCCGCGCGTGAGCCCGGCGCCTGCGCCGCGCGCGCCGCTGCACCAAGAGTCGCCGCCGACGACGGTTGCAGCGCGCCGCCCGGACCTTCCGCCCGTCGCCGTGCCGCCTGCCCCGGCTGCGCCTCGTCCGCTGCAGCCCACGCCTCCGGCGCGTCCCATCGATCGTCCGATCCAGCAGGCGCCTCGACCGACGGGCGATCCGCGCGGCTTCGGGCTGTCTGACATTCTCTCGAAGGTCGACTGGAACGAACAGACGCAGACCCCCGATCCGCGCGGCGGAGCGAAAGCTCTCGAATCGATCGATCAGCTTTCGGGCGACATCGCGCGCATGATCGACCATGAGCTCGCACTCACGATGTGGGAGCGATATCGCTCAGGCGAGCGGAACGTATTCGGCCGCCGGCTTTATACGCCGCAGGGACAGCAGACATTCGATGAGATCAGCCGGCGCTATCGTCGCGACCCGTCGTTCCGCGACACGGTTGATCGCTACGTCGACGAATTCGACCGGCTGTTCAGCGACGCGACCCGCAACGACCGCGACCACAAGATCGCGCGCGCGTATCTCTCGTCCGACACAGGAAAGGTCTACACGCTGCTCGCGCACGCCAGCGGACGACTCGACGGCTAAGACAATCGTCCCGGAGTCGCCTGACATGACGTGGCGCGTATTGAACGCAGTGTGAGGCTGATCGTCAGCCTCGTCTCGCCGTCCATGTGACGATTTCGATCAGCACGCGCGACAAGGCGCGATCGAGAGCGGCAGCCGCAGCCGCGGCGTCGATGGCTGAAACTGGCTCCCGCGCGAGGAACACTTTTGCCGCCCCCACTTGCCCCGTCTGGTCGGTCACCAGCTTCACCGTGATTTCAACCACCGCCTCGCTTCGCTCGACGTCGACCTCGAAGGCGCGAATGTCGAAGTTGACCTGGCGATCGGGGACGATCCGCTCGCCCGGTTTGCCGATACCCGCCACGTGGCCGACATTCTCGTAGGTCTGGATCAGGCGGGCCTGGATGAGCTTTGGAAGACGATCGGCCCACTGGCCGCCTTTGAGCACGGACACCTGCCCCCCGGACCGCACCACGATGCGATCGCCGTCATAGAACAGCAGCGAAACTGGTTCAGCGACCACGAACTGGCCAGCCGCGCGGGCTCGGGACGGACCGCGCGGGGCGGTCAGGTCGAAGGTGGCCGGCGCGGATGATCCCCCGCAGGCTGCCACGACAAGCGCCGCCGCGCCGACCAGCGCAGCGCGGCGATTCGACCCGATGATATGAAAACCTGCCCGCTCCGCCAAACGATCACCACCGCATCGGCGCTGCGGAAATGTGGCGACCCCTAGGACCGCGCGCCGCAAGCCGAAGTGATTCCTAATGCATTTCGGGCCGCAGCGAAAAATGAAAATCCGAAAAGGGGCTGTGCGCGCCCAAACCGGCGAAGACCTATGTCGGCGGCGCCACAGTTTCGGGGCCTAGCGGCGGCCCTGATACTCCGGCAGGCCCGACTGGCCGCCGAAAATGACCTGCGCCGGATTGCGCTCGATTGATCGCACGGTGCGGCTGAGATCGTTGAGGGTGCGGCGGCCATCGGCCGTAAGCGCCTCAAGATCGCGCAGGCCGGGACCGGTCAAGCGCCGGAAGCCGGTTGTGATGTCGGCGGTCCGTTTGTCGAGATTTTCAGCGAGCGTGCGGACCGAGCGGGCGGCGGCGCCGACGTCCGCCATCATGCCCTTCGCCTCGCCGTCCGGGCCTTCGCCGAAGAAGCGCTGGACGGAGACAAGCACGGCGTCGACGCGCTCGGACGCCTTGTTCAGCCGCTCAGACATCGCCGAGAAATCTTTCAGCGTCTTGTCAATCTGAGGATTATTCGCGCCGATGGTCGTCGTCACCCGGTCGATGTTCTGGAGCGAGCGGCTGATCAGAACGGGGTCGACGCCCCGCAGCACCGAAGAGGCGTCGCTGAGCACCGTGTCGAGACGAGACGCAGTCTCATTGACGCGGCGCGCGAAGGCCGCCGTATCCTTGATCAGCGAATCGATCTGTTGCCGGTTCTGTCCCACTGCATCGGAGAACTGCTCGACATTACTGAGGATGCGCGACACGCGCTGAGGTTCGATCGCCTTCACGACGCCGTCGAGATCGTTGGTGAAGGATTCGAGCTTGGCCGCGAGAGTCGCGATCCGCTCTCCCGCCTGCGTGGTCGCCTGCAGGAATCGGCCGATGCCTTCCGAATTTGTCGCGAGCGCCGATGTGAAGGTTTCGACATTGCTTACGGTGCGGCCGATCGAGCTTTCATTATCCGCGAGCATCTTCTCGGCGCGATTGATCACGTCGTCGACCCGGCGCGACAGGCGCTGGACTGTTTCGACGATATCCTGGAAATCGGAGCGGTCGGCGAAGATCGTCGGCGGCTCATCCCGCGGTCCGCGCGACAGCGGCTGCGAACCCGGCTCGCCGCCGGAAAGCTGCACGGCGGCGACACCCGTCAGACCCTGATACTCAAGTCGCGCCCGCGTATCCGAGCGCATCGGCGTCATCGGATCGATGTCGACGACTGCAACCACACGGCGCGGATCTTCCGGCAGGAGGCTGATCGTCGCCACCTCGCCGACGCGCAGGCCATTGAACATCACGCTCGCGCCGCGCGACAGGCCGGACACCGATCCATTGAAGACAATGCGGTACTGCGCGCGGTTGTTGTTGCCGCCTGCGCCCGCGAACCAGGTCGCAAAGCCGAACATCGCGGCGATCGCCGCGAGCGTGAATGCGCCGATCAGCGCATAGTTGGCTCTTGTCTCCACCTGTCCTCGCTTCGCTCCTGGTGAGCGTCTATCTCGACGGCAGCACGGCGCGCCCGCGCTTGCCATGGAAGTAGGCGCGCAGCCACGGATGCTCCGCCGCCAGCATCTCTTCCATCGTGCCGACGGCGATCACCTTGCCGTCGCCCAGCGCCGCGACCCGGTCGCAGATCGTGTGCAGGCTGTCGAGGTCATGAGTTACCATGAACACGGTCAGCCCTAAAGTCTTCTGCAGCGTCGCGATCAGTTCGTCGAATTCGCCGGCCGAGATCGGATCGAGGCCCGATGTCGGCTCGTCGAGGAAAACGATATCCGGATCGAGCGCCAGCGCGCGCGCAAGCGCCGCCCGCTTGATCATCCCGCCTGACAGTTCCGAGGGAAAATTGTCCGCTGCCTCGAGCTTCAGCCCCACCATCTCGATCTTCAGCTCGGCGAGTTCGTCCATCAAGCCTTCCGAAAGGTCAAGATACTCGCGCATCGGAACCTGGATGTTCTGCTTGACGGTCAACGCCGAAAACAATGCGCCATGCTGGAACAGCACGCCCCAGCGCCGTTCGATCGCGCGGCGCCGCTCGTCCGACACCTCGTCGAGATCCTGACCCAGCACCTCGATCACTCCGCTGGTTTTCTTGACGAGGCCCATGATGGTGCGCATCAGGACGGATTTGCCGCCGCCCGACGGCCCGACGAAGCCAAGCACCTCGCCGCGGCGGACATCGAGCGAGAGATTGTCCAGGACGACGCGATCGCCAAAGCCGACGACGAGGTCGCGCACGCTGATGATGACGTCGCCCGATTTCGCCGGGCTCGACTGGTCGGGCGCTGTGCGATCGAGCATCGTCAATACCGGATCGCCGCAAAGAACATGGCGAACAGACCGTCCACGACGATGACCATGAAGATCGCCTTCACGACGGCCGACGTCACTTGTCTGCCGAGCGATTCCGCCGACCCCTCGACGGCAAGCCCCTCGATCGCGGCGATCAGGCCGATCACCACGGCCATGAACGGCGCCTTGATCAGCCCGACGAGGAATGTGCTCATCACGATCGCCTCCTTGAGGCGCGCGACAAAGACTTCCGGGCTGATTCCGCCATAGACCCAGGCGACGACGCCGGCGCCGAACAAGGCCGCCATAGAGGAAAGGAAGGACAGGATCGGCAGAGCGATGATCAGGGCCATGAGGCGCGGCACGACCAGCACCTCGATCGGATCGAGCCCCATCACCCGCAGCGCGTCGAGTTCCTCCCTCATCTTCATCGAGCCGATCTCAGCGGTGAAGGCGCTTCCTGAGCGGCCTGCCACCATGATCGAGGTGAGCAACACGCCGAGTTCGCGCAGCACCAACACACCGACGAGATTGACGACGAACGGCGTCGCGCCGAAGCGCTGCAGCTGGAAGATGCCTTGCTGGGCGACGATCGCGCCGACCAGGAAGGAGATCAGCGTGATGATCGGCACGCCGCGAAGGGCGATAAATTCAAGCTGCTGCGTAAGGGACGCGGGTCGGAAGCGGCGCGGCGAGACCATGACGCGCGCGGTCGCAACCACGATGCCGCCGAGAAACTCCGTCGCCTTGACGATGTCTTTCCACCCGAAGACCACCGACTTGCCGATGTCCGCCAGCACCTCGACGAAGGACTGGTGCGGACGTCCTATCGATCGCTCAAGCGCCCGCTCCGCCACCTCTTCAAGCAGGATCATCTGCTCCGGCTTCGCCCCCGTCAGCGTAAGCGCGCCGCCCGCCCGTTCGAGATCGCGCCTCAGCCGGTGCAGGACCCATGCGCCGAGTGTGTCGAACTTGCCGACAGCCGACAGATCGACGGTCAGCTTTGATGCATCGCCAACCTCCTCGGTCATGGCCTCGATGCAGCGCTCGACCTGCGCCCCGGCCTCTGAATTCCACGGCCCGGTGAGACGCGCGCGCAGGCTGTCGGACCTCCGCTCGATGGCGTAGGACGGCCCGTCGTCCAGAGTGGCGGCGTGGGACATTAACTGAAGTCGCGACCTTGAATCGGGCGGCAGTGTGTCTGGCGGCGCCAAGTCCGGCAAGGATCAGCGGGGAATCACGATGCGTCATCTGTCCGTCGCGCTCGAACGATGGCCGATCGCCCAACCCTTCACGATTGCGCGCGGCTCCAAGACCGAAGCGGCGGTGATCGTCGCCGCTCTGTCCGATGGCGGCGCGACGGGTCGCGGCGAATGCGTTCCCTACGCGCGCTACGGCGAGACGCCGGAGAGCGTCGCAGCCCAGATCGAGAGCGTGCGTGACGCTCTCGAATCGGGCGTCGATCGTGACGTCCTGCAGCGCCTTCTTCCCGCGGGCGCAGCGCGCAATGCCATCGATTGCGCCCTCTGGGATCTCGACGCCAAGCGGCTTGGCGTCCGTGCGGCGGAGATGGCGGGCGTCGGGCGGGTCCGGCCTGCGGTCACGGCCTACACGCTGAGCCTCGGCGATTCCGACGCCATGGGCGCTGCGGCGCGCGAAGCCGCCGCCCGCCCGATCCTCAAGATCAAGCTCGGCGCCCCCGACGGACGCGACGCCGAACGGCTGCGCGCAGTGCGAGAGGGCGCTCCCGATGCGACGCTGATCGTCGACGCGAACGAAGGCTGGAGCCCGGAGACGCTCGAGCAAAACCTCTCGGCCTGCGCCGAAGAGGGCGTCGCCCTCGTCGAGCAACCGCTGCCGGCGGCCGATGACGGCGCGCTGCATGATGTGAGGCGGCCCGTGCCGGTCTGCGCCGACGAAAGCGTGCATGGCCTCGACACGCTCGACCGCCTCGTCGGTCTCTATGATGCGATCAACATCAAACTCGACAAAACCGGCGGTCTGACCGAGGCGCTGAAGCTTGCCGACGCCGCGCAATCGCGCGGGCTCGCGCTCATGGTGGGCTGCATGGTCGGAACGTCGCTCGGCATGGCGCCCGCGATGCTGCTCGCCCCGCGCGCCCGCTTCATCGATCTCGACGGCGCCTTGCTGCTGGCGCGAGATCGCCCGGAGGGGTTGCGCTACGAAGGCAGTCTCGTCTATCCGCCCGACAGGGCGCTCTGGGGCTGAGGAGCGGCGCGCTTCGCGACGATCAGGCAAAGAAGGCCCGTTGCAGCCACCGCGCTCATCCAGGCGTAAGCCCCGGCTCCGGAATGCTCATACGCGATCCCGCCAAGGTACATGCCGACGCCATTGAGCAATGCAAACGCCGCGGCGTGCGCGCCTTGCGTTCGGCCGCGGAACGGCGCGGGCGACAGAATGGAGAACGCCGCGATGGCGCCGATATTGGTCAATCCGTAAGTCAGCGCGTGCCCGGCCTGCAAGAAGACGGTGATCCACAGCGGCGGGTCGAAACTCATCCCGAGCCAACGGATGACCGCGGCCCCGCCCCCGATCGCCATCATCGCGAGGGCGCCATTGAGACGCCTCGGCAGCAGCCCGATGCGCGCGAACAATACGATCTCAACGACGACCCCCACCACCCACAATGCGCCGATGAGGTTTCCGGAATAGCCCCGCGCCGCCCAGTGAATCGAGCTGAAGGCGTAGTAGCCGGAATGCGAAGCCTGGATCAGGGCGGACGCGAGGACAGTCAGCGCCAGCGCGCCGGTCACGGCGCTCGTCGTTGTCGCCGCGCCGAAGCGAGCGTCCGGCTTGTGTGGGTCGTCGCGCGGCGCAAGCAGCGAGAGGACTACGGCGGCGGACATGCCGGCGACGAGCAGCCATGCCGCCGCCACCGGCGAGTATCGCGCGACCACATAACCGCCAACGAGGTTGGCGATGACGAAGGCCACTGATCCCCAGACGCGGACGCGGCCATAGGCGAGGGAAGGGTCATGCTGGATCGCCCGCGTCGTCGCCGCGTCGATGATCGCCACGCTGGGAGAATGAAGAAACGTCGCGACGAACAGCAGCGCAGCCATAGACCAGAAGCCGCTGACGAAGATCGCGAGAAACAGCGTCGCGCCGGCGCCCGCGTGCAGGGCGCAAAGCATGGCCCGAGTCGGCGCGCCGGCGTCGATCAGCCAAAGCATGAGCGGATTGGCGATCACGCGCGCAGGGCCGCCAAGCGCGAGGATAAGGCCGACGGAAGCCGGGTCGAATCCCTGATGCGCAAGGAAGAGCGGATAGAACGGCGTGAAGACTCCCGGATTGAACATCACGGCCGCATAGAGCGTCGAGAACCGGAACGCCGGGCTGGACGGAATCAGGCTTTCCTCCTTGGCGCGGTCTTGCTCCGTTCGCGGGCTATTGCACGGAGAGCGCGAAAGCGGACACTGCTTGCCTTAGGTTGATTCGGCCACATCGCCCCGCGCATGTCATATACCCGCCCCGCGCACCAACCCTCCGACGGCGCACCGGACGATTCCAACGACTACGAAGCAATCCTGAGCGCCGTCATGGAGACCGCCCGCGGACGCTGGTTCGTCGCTGAGTTCGGGCGGCGCAACCGCCACGCCGAAACTGATCGCGTCCTGTCCGCCCTGAGGCGGTTGGAGCGTCGCGTCGCGACCTCGTCCGTCGGCGTTGAAGCCCATCCCGACATCGCCGACCTCGGCGCGATCTTCGGCCTTCCGCCTCGCGATGGCGCGGCGGGTCTCACTGGAGGCGCGGTCGCCGACAAGGCGCGCGACACCGGAAGCCGGGCGGACGCCATGCGGGACGCGGTGCTGTCGGCGCGCGGGGCCTTGCGCGGATTGACTGAAGGCGGCGCCGACGCCCGGCTCTGCGATGCAGTCGACAGGGCGATGATCTCGATCGATGCCCTCGCGGAGGCGCAGGCTGCATCAGGGCGCAAGCTGGAGGAGTTGGCGGACGTCATCTCCCTGATCCGGGATCGCGTGGCGAGCCTGATCGAGACGCAGGCGACTGTCGCGGACGATCCGCCTTGCGAAGCGCCCTTCTCCTCTCCAGTCCCAATAGCAGCCGACCCTGTCCCTCTCCAGTCCGAAGCGCAAATTCCGGCCGCCGCGCAGCCGTCGCCCGCGCCGATCATTTCCGCGACGGCTCCCGCCGACGAAGACGACATCTTCGCCGATGGGCCGCCTGCGGTCGCGCCCTTCGAAACGGGGCTTCCTATCGAGCCGGTTGGCGCCGGAGCGCGACTGCGTCTCGCCATCGCCGACGAGGAGCAGGCTTTGCGCGATCTGGCGTCCCGCCGCCCGGCAGGCCCAGAAGACGACCCGCGCACGCTTTCCGATCTTGACCGGCTGACCTACGAACAGCGCTATGCGCTGTTCGCATCCTGACCAGACGAGGAAGGTGTTTTCCCCACCCCCGTTCGCGTCTAGGCGGAGCGGCAGGCGGTGAACGACGGGAGAGCGCACATGGATCTGGGAATCAAGGGACGCAAGGCGATCATCTGCGCCTCGAGCCGGGGGCTCGGGCGCGCCTGCGCCACCGAGCTGGCGGCGGCGGGCTGCGACGTTGTGATCAACGGCCGCGACGAAAAGGTCACCAACGCCACCGCAGACGAGATCCGCAAGGCGACCGGCGCGAAAGTGACGATCGTGCTGGGCGATGTGTCGACGAAGGCGGCGCAGGAGGCGCTGATCGCGGCCTGTCCGGAGCCGGATATTCTCGTCAACAACAATGGCGGTCCGCCGCCCAAAGGCTTCCGCGATCTCACGCGCGAAGCCATGGCGGACGGCGTCATCCAGAACATGATCACCCCGATCGAATTGATCCAGCGCGTGATCGACGGGATGATCGCGCGCAAGTTCGGCCGCATCGTCAACATCGTGTCGTCTTCAGTGAAGGCGCCGATCGTCGGGCTCGATCTCTCATCCGGCGCGCGCGCCGGGCTCATCGCCTTTCTCGCCGCCGCGGCGCGCGAGGTGGCTCCCGCCAACGTTACGATCAATCACATTTTGCCTGGAATGTTCGATACCGACCGTCTGCGCGGCACGACCGACAAGATGGCGTCGCTCAAAGGCGTCACCGTCGAAGAAATGGCGGCGATCCGTCAGAAGGAGACGCCTGCCGGCCGCTTCGGAACGCCGGATGAATTCGGTAAGCTTTGCGCATTCCTCGCCAGCGCGCACGCCGGCTACATCAACGGCCAGAGCATTCTGATCGATGGCGGCGCAATCAAGACCGCGTTCTAGACTTCATCGGCATGGCGTAGAGAAATGCGGGCGCAGGGGCGCCCGCTATTTGCTCTGCTGATTCGGCGACTACAAAGTCGGCGGATTTCACCATTCGACTCTATTTTATGCGAGACCTACCTAGCTTGCTTCGTCCGCCGCTTCGTCTCGAGTTCTGAGTTTTAGAACGTGCGGGAGCGCTTCGTTGTTGCGTGACCCATGGACGAGACGCCAGTTCACGCACTGCGCGTCAACACCTCTGTTCTGTGGAATTCAAAACCCTAGCGAAATCAACAATCACCTCATCGGATGACGGTGTTCAGGCGAACGCAAAAACCGCGGAGAGATCGTGTATTTGCAACGTCTATGTGCAAAATTTGTTTTATATCGAGCGGAAGAACGAAATTTTTTTCTTGCTCGCTGCGCGGCGACGCCAAATACTTCTCTCGCTTGGGCGTAAGAAGGGATGATCACCCTCGGATGGGCGCGAGTATATTTCACTCGCGCTGACACGACACGTCGAAAGCGAGTCGCCCATGAGCTATTTTAGCCCTTGCGTCGTGCGTATTTTCGTTGTCGCCGCATTTGGATTGTGGTTCGCGGCGCCAATCCTTGCGCAGCAGAACTGTTTTGATTCGAGCAAGCCATATTCCTGCTATCCCGGCGGGGACATCAATCCGGCGACGTCGATAGATTACGCCTCGCGGGCGCAGGCTTACGCGGAGTTCGCCTGGCAGGACTTCATTGCGTTGAACTTTCCAGCTGCGATCGAGAACGGACGGCCGCAGCCGCGGCCCAGCACCTCCAACGGGCTCGGCTACAATGACGGCCAATACACGACGGTCTGGCAGACTTGGTCGCAGGCGACCGATCTGTTTCGGCCGGGCGCGACGCCGCCGCCCCAATTCGGTGGAGGGCACTTGTTGCCGAACGCCTGCCTCTCTTTAAAAGGCGGCCCCGGCAAACTACTCCGCAAGACAAGGCAAGGTCCCCTGACGGACAGCATCGTTCTGTCGGAGTACATCCAGGCCAACCGGATGGGGCCGGTGATCGATCAGAACGGACAATACGTTCGCTTCGGTCTGAATTTCAACCAGGCCATGCACGACTACATTGTCAACAACAACCTCTTCTCCGCTCAGGGGCAGACGGAATTCGACAAGAATAACCCAAACCGCGACAAGCCGACCGTCCAGTTTCCGACGGGCAGCTACAACGGCGGCGCATCGACGAACGTCGGCTCGATTTTCGTGAAGTCATCGTGGAAGATCCTTGGCGCCGGCGACGATCCAGGCGCGTTCCACCGCATCAAGGCCTATGTCTATGAACAGGCGGGCGGCGCATTCAACGACGAGCCGACAGTGGCGGAAAAATGCGTTCTTGCCGATGTCGGGCTGGTCGGATTCCACATCGTCCACTTGACGGATTCCGCACCGGCGTGGAGTTGGGCGACGTTCGAGCACAAGAGCAACGCGCCGTGGCTTGCGGATTTCATATGGGCGCCCATCCGCTTCCAGACCTTCTCGTTCTTTAATGTTCAGAGGTGCCCCCCTCGGGCGGGTTGCCTGGCTGCGCATGGGGCGTCCTGCCTGCGCAACCCTGGAATCCTCAGACGCAAGGCCAGACTCCAACCGCTCTGGTGCGCGTCGCGCCACCAGGTTTCTATGCAGTTCAGGCAAATTCGAAGGCGGGCGATTCTTTAAGAGGAACCGTGTGGGGCAACTACTTTCTCGCCGACGTGCAGTTTCCCACCAACACGCTGCCGGGCAACTCGGCCGTGCAGCGAGTTCCCAACCCCGCCTATCCTGACGGACTGTCCTCGCCCTCCTTCCTCGCGAACTCGACATTGGAAACCTACATTCAAGGCTTCCATGGCGCAGACGTCACCACCAACGGAAATAGCATCCCTTCGGATGACCAGATGACCCCGCTCGGCGGCGTCCCTCCCGTCGATCCATGGAACACGAAGGGCGTCACCAACCAGTCCGGAGGCTCTGAGCGCGTAACCTCAACTTGCGTCGGCTGTCATGCTGACGCGACGATGACGACTGGCTCCAGCGCGCATTTCGTTTTCTCGCTGGGACGCGCGCAGAGGCTTCCGGCGAAGGGAAAACCAGCGAACGGCAAGTTCGCGTTTCCTCTGACGCCCGAGGATATCGCCGTGGCGAAGGGCTATATCGCCGATCCGGCCAAGCTCGCCAAGAAAGCAAGGTAGCGCCTGCGGCACGCAGGCGGCGATCGCAACTCCATGCAAATTCATTCCATCGATCATTCTTGCAGCAAAGGAAAATTGCCATGCATGTCGGCGAATCTGGCCACCGGCGGCGAAGCGTAATCAAGAGCGCGGGGGCTCTGGGGGCCGTTCTGCTCGCGCCCAAGCTGCCGCTGTGGAGCCTCGCCGAAGCGGCTCCGTCGGTTCCAGCTCCGTCGCTCTTCGTCCAAGCCTCCTCGACGCTTCTCGGAATCCCTACCGCTTCGCTCAAGCCCTCGCAGGGCGAGCAGGACAACCTGCTGATGGCGGACGTGTTCTACACCCTTGCGGTTACGGCCGGCTCAGCGGGGATCAATGGCATGCTGACCGCATATCAGAACCTGAACCCCGAAACGCCGGACAATATCAAGGCGCTCGCGCTGTTGGCGGTCGACTCGTCTGGCTCGGCGCCTCGCACAGACGCAGTCGGAACATTTGCGCGGCTCACCATGCTCGCGTGGCTGTTTGGCACGTGGTACGGCGGCACCGAAATCGCCAACAATTCAAAGGCCGCGCAGGCCATCACCAACAAGGATTACCAGCAGGATTTCATCATATCCGGCCGCGCTTACAAAAATGGCTGGATCTGGCGCATCGCGCAGGCCCATCCCATGGGCTTCAGCCAGTTCAGTTTCGGCAGCTGGGCCAGCAAGCCTCCCACGTTGCAGAATTACGGCGTCACCGCGTAAGCGGCGCAATGTTTGCGATCGCGCCGCTCCATAGGAACTCATGAATTGCGCAGGAGGTCACCATGGCGACCCAATCACCTTATGATGTTGTCATCGTCGGCTCAGGGCACGCCGGCTCCTATATGGCCTATCAGCTTGGATTGCAGAAGAAGCGGGTGCTGGTCATCGAAGCGGGGCCGACCACACGCCGCAATCACGAAGACTATATGGAGAACTTCTTTCTGAGCACGTTCAAATCGCCAGAGTCTCCCTATCCTCCCAATCCGAATGCGCTTGATCCGGCGCGCACCAATGCGCCGCGGCCGACCATTCAGGCGTTGGTGTTTGGATGGAACGATCCGAACAAGTCCTATCTCACCTACACCCCCGGATCTCTGCCCTTCGGCAGCACTTATGAGCGCGCGGCGGGCGGCACCGGCCTGCACTGGATGGGAACGTCGCTGCGCATGACGCCAAACGACTTCCGGCTCAATACCCTTTACGGCAAGGGTCGCGACTGGCCGATCCAATACTCAGATCTCGTCGACAATTATGCGACCGCGGAAACCTTCATCGGCGTTTCGGCGAATGTCAGCGATCAGGTCCAAACCGGCGTCTTTTATCCCGCAGGGTACGAGTATCCGATGCCCGGCATCCCGCTGTCGTTCGCCGACCAGTACATCAAGCCGCGCGTAGACGGACAAAAGCTCACGGACGACACGGCGACGCTCAAGACTCTCGTGACTCCTACGCCCGCTGGCCGCAACTCCGTGCCGTATGACAATCGTCGGGCTTGCCATGGCAACACCAACTGCACCCCGATCTGTCCCATACAAGCCAAGTACGACCCCGCCTATGCGCTGCAGAAGGCGCTTTCGACGGGCTTTGTCGATGTCGTCTATCAGACGGTCGTCCACAGCGTGCAGGTAGATGCAACGACCAGATCAGTGTCTGGGCTCTCCTACTACACCTACGATTCAATCTCAGTGCCCGCGACGAGCGGCCGGACCGGTGCAGGCTCGGCGTCCGGCAGAATCTATGTTCTCGCCGCCAGCGCCATCGAAAACGCGAAGATTCTTCTCAACTCGCCGCTGCCTGCCGGCGGCACGGTTGCAAACAAAAGCGATCAGGTGGGACGCAACTTGATGGACCATCCTTGTTATCTCATCTGGGGTCTGTTTCCAAAGGGACAGAACTCTTTCCCCTATCGCGGCCCCATATCGACAGCCGGAATCGAGACGCTGCGCGACGGGCCGTTCCGCTCGAACCGTTCCGCCTGGCGAATGGAGATCGGCAACGAAGGATGGAACTGGCCTGCGAACGATCCTTACACGACAGGTCTGGACTGGATCTACGGCACGAACGCCTCCCAGCTCAATCCGGGGAAAAAGATCGTCGGCAGCACCAACTATGTCCAGAATCTCAACGATCTTCTGACGCGTCAGTTCAGGAGCGCCTTCCTCGTTGAACAGGACGCAGAACCGAACAATCGCATCCAGCTCTCGACAACTTACAAGGACAATCTCGGAATCCCCCGCCCATCCATAACCTACCAGCTTTCAGAATATGTGATGAGGGGATTCGTCAGAGCGAAGGAGGCAGGGTCAAGATACATCCAGCTGCTTGGCGGGACCGAGTACACTCTGACGGACCCGACGCAGGGAACGACCTTCACCTACCAGGGAACAGCCTTCAACTACGCCGGCGCCGGCCACACCTGCGGCACCCACGTGATGGGCTCCGACAGCGCCACCTCAGTCGTCAACAGCTATCAGCAAAGCTGGGACCACAGTAATCTTTACATCGTGGGCTGCGGATCCATGCCAAGCATCGGGACGCAAAATCCAACGCTGACCATGGTTTCACTGGCGGATCGAACAACCAAACAGATTCTCAAAAGCCTCTGAGACCCACGAAGCGGCGCGGCGAGCGACCACATATCGACACGGCGGCGGCGCCCGGCATGTGAGCCCCGCCGATCCCGCCTCACCTTTGAGGCGGTGTGCGGAGGCAAGGCTCCGCTTCGGTGGCGCGTCCCGCCTGCCGCATGCCACCCCGGCACGGAGAGGGTTGCATGGTGAAGCGCGGCATGGTGCTTAGGAGCGCCGTGTCGCCCCGCCCCAAATCGTGAATCCCGCCTTCGGAATTGCGCTGAAAATCGCGTCCACCCTCGTTTTCGCCTTCATGGGAGCGGCGGTGAAGGTGTTGACCGCGCGTTATCCGATCGGCCAGATCGTCTTCTGCCGCTCATTTTTCGCGATGATCCCGCGGGCGATCTGGCTCTGGTGGATCGGTCAATGGCCGGGCGC
>JBEVKO010000262.1:0-5480 GCA_040509705.1 Beijerinckiaceae bacterium | reverse complement strand
GCAAGGACTATATCGTAGCCGCCGCCGGCGTTGACGATCAAGAGTCTGCCGAAAGATCGAAATGGTCCTGCGAACGCCACCCAGCCGTCGGCGGGCGCCGTTACAACCGATCCGGGGCGCGATTCGATCGACTGGCCTCGCGCCGGCGCGCCAGTTTCGTCGAATGCGCCGAATCCGCGCATCACGGCCCCCTCCACCGGCATCTGTAGGGCTCCACGCGCCTCCGCGAATGCGACTTTCGGCGAGAGTCGCGCCGGATCGCGCATGGCGAGCGCGGCGAGACGCCCTTGCGTCTCGCGCGTGCGGGCCTCCTCCTGCCGTCGCGCTTCTTCGGCCTGACGGCTCGCGGTGCGGATGTCGCTCTCGATCTTTTGAAGCAGCTCGCGCACCGACCCGGCCTGACGCACCAGCTCGGCGGCCCTTTTGGCCTCGTCGCCAGCGCTCTTCTCGGTCGCTCGCAACGCCGCCTGCCGTGCGTCGACCAACGCGCCGAGCCTCACCCGCTCGCGCGCCAACCCCTCGACTTCGCTGGCGATGCGCGTCCGCTCGAGCCCGATCGCATCGCGCAGGCGCACCATGTCGGTGAGGTCGCGAGCGAGCGCCTGGGTCTCGGCCTGCAACTCGGGCAGCGTTCCGCCGAGCGCGATCGAAGCCCGCACCGCTTCCAGAATATCTTCGGGTCTGACGAAAATCGCCGGCGGCGGCTTCCGGCCCATGCGCTGCAGCGCCGCCAACACCTCACCGATGAGCCGGCTGCGCGCCTGCAGGGAACGCCGAATCGCCTGTTCATTGACTTGGAGGGCGGCGAGCCGCTGCTCGGTCGCCGACAGGCGCTGCTCGATGCCGCGCATGCGATCCACGGTTGCGAAGAGGTCGCCGTTCAGCTTGGCGCGATCTTCCCGAATGGCCGCGATTTCCGCGTCAAGTTTGGTGCGATTGGCGGCGTTGTTCCGAAGCTCTGTCTCGATTGCTTCAAGTTCGGCCTGGCGCTTCTGGCGCTCGGCGGGGGGGCCGGACGCGGCATCGCTAGATCCGCGAAGCGCCGGCGCCTGCGAGGCATCCTGCGCATGCGTCACCCCGGCGCCGACGGCCAGCAGCGCGGCGCAAAGACCAAAGGCGGATACGCGATTCGTCATTCGCCGCGATGATAGGGATGGCCGGACAGGATTGTCATGCCGCGATAGAGTTGCTCGGCGGCAAGAATGCGAACGATCTGGTGCGGAAAGGTGGCGGCGCCGAAGGACCAGACCGCTTCGGCGCGCTGTCGTAGCTCGGGCCCAAGACCATCTGCGCCGCCAATGACGAAAGCGATGGACCGCACGCCGGCGTCCCGGCGAGTCGCGAGCCATCGCGCGATCATGTCGCTGCCGAAATTCTCCCCCCGCTCATCGAAGCATACAATGCGCGATTCGCCCGCAGCCTTGAGAATAAGCACGGCTTCCTGGGTCTTGCGGTCGGCTGCGCGGGTGGATTTCGATTCCGAAATTTCGAGGATCGAGGGGCCGGAAAAACCCAGAGCGCGGCCAGCAGCGACGGCGCGCGTAAGATAGCGGACGACGAGCTCCCGCTCCGGGCCGGCCTTCAACCGGCCCACTGCAATCAGGCTGAGGCGCATCGGTCTAGATCAACAAACTCCGCCGCCGCGTAAAGCCTTGGCGCGAGCGACGCGATCCCCGTCCGTGCGGGTTAGCCTTGGTCAGCCGGCCCTGCGTTCGCCCGGCCGATCCTCGCCCCACAATTTTTCGAGATTGTAGAAGGCGCGGACTTCGGGGCGGAAGACATGGACGATCACGTCGCCGGCGTCGATGAGCACCCAGTCGCAGTTGGGCATCCCCTCGACCCGAACATTCGCGCGGCCGTGCGCCTTGAGGTCCTCCATCACCTTCTCGGCGATGGCGGCCACATGGCGATTGGAGCGCCCGGTCGTGATGATCATGGAATCGGCGATGGAGGATTTGGCCGCGAGGTCGATCTCGACCGTCGTTTCGGCCTTCATCTCCTCGAGGCTGTCCATCACCAGCTTCGCGGAGTCGGCGGCGAGCGCCTGAGCGCCGGCGGCCGGGTGAAGCGGGCGAACCGCCGCTTCCTCAAGTGGCATTCTGGTCAGGTGGGTTTCCTCCTAGCGACCTGGGGCAAGCGTGCGCCCCGACTGTTAACATAGTGTGACCTGGCGCCCCATTTCAACGCACCTGGCTAAGAAACCGTTTGGCCCCGGTCCCGGAGCGCCGTCGAGGACAGGGCCGACCGCTTGCCATGAATGAATGTCCAGGCTGGAGGTCGGTTCCTGGCGAGCGCCGCAGCGTCACGCTCCGGCCGCCGGAAGCGGCCAAGCGCCAGAGCCGCCGGCGAACTGAGGGCGCGGGACGCGCTCCATGGCCGGTCGATCACCGCAATCGGGAGCATTTCGGCGATCCGGCGCCAACCGCTCCAGCGATGGAACTGGGCGAGGTTGTCGGCGCCCATCAGCCAGACGAAGCGAACGCCGGGAGCGCGACGCTTCAAGGCCGCGATCGTGTTGGCTGTGTAGTGCGTTCCAAGTTCGCGCTCGACCCCGGTCACGAGAATTCGGGGATGCCCCGCCAGCTTGCGGCAAGCGGTGATGCGGCGCTCCAGCGGCGGCAGCGCCTCGTTATTCTTGAGGGGATTGCCCGGCGTCACCAGCCACCACACGGCGTCGAGCTTCAGTCGCTTCAACGCGGTGAGGGAGACGAGCAGATGCGCCTGATGCGGCGGATTGAACGTGCCGCCCAGCAGCCCGATGCGTTGTCCGCGCGAATGGGGAGGAAGTCTTGGCGGCGTCATAGTGCGGCGAACAATGCGGCTCTGTTCAGCGCAGCGCCTCTCGTCGGGCGAGAAATCAATTAGGGCCTCACCTGCCCGCCGCCGCGCACGCGATATTTGAAGGAGGTCAGCTGCTCGACGCCAACCGGGCCCCTTGCATGCATGCGCCCCGTCGCAATGCCGATCTCCGCGCCGAAACCGAATTCGCCGCCATCCGCGAATTGCGTCGATGCGTTATGCAGCACAATCGCCGAATCGACTTCGCGCATGAATTTCTCCGCCGCGCCATTGTCGGCCGTCACGATCGCATCAGTGTGATGCGAGCCGAAGGTTCCGATGTGCGATATCGCGGCGTCGATGTCATCGACGACGCGCGCAGAAATGATTCTGTCGAGATATTCCGTGCGCCAATCCTCCTCCGTCGCGGCCGTCACACGCGGATCGGCCTTCTGCGCATCGCCATCGCCGCGCACGGCGCAACCGGCGTCGAGGAGCATCTTCACGAGAGGCGCAAGATGGGTCGATGCGACAGCGCGATCGACCAGCAGCGTCTCGGCCGAGCCGCAGACGCCCGTGCGGCGCATTTTTGCGTTCAGCGTGATCCGCTGCGCCATGTCGAGATCGGCCGCCGCATGCACGTAGACGTGGCAGATTCCCTCAAGATGGGCGAAGACGGGAACGCGCGCCTCTTGCTGCACGCGCGCCACGAGACTCTTGCCGCCGCGCGGCACGATCACGTCAATGTTTCCGTCAAGGCCGCTCAGCATCGCGCCGACCGCGGCGCGATCACGCGTCGGAACGAGCTGGATCGACGCTCCCGGCAGTCCAACCTTAGCGAGACCTTCGGACATTGCCGCTGCGATTTCGCTGGAGGTACGGAAGCTTTCCGATCCGGCGCGCAGGATCGCAGCGTTGCCGGCCTTCAGGCACAAGGCGCCCGCATCCGCGGTCACGTTCGGTCGGCTTTCAAAAATCACGCCGATCACGCCGAGCGGCGTTGCAACGCGTTCGATGAGAAGACCGTTCGGGCGCGCAAAGGTCGCAAGCGTACGGCCCACCGGATCGGGCAGCGACGCGATATCCGAAACCGCCTGCGCAACCGCCAAGAGTCGCGGCTCATCGAGCATGAGACGATCCACGAAGGACGGAGCCTGTCCCTTCGCCTTCGCGTCGGCGAGGTCCTTCGCATTGGCTTCGATGATCATGTCTGAACGCGCGCTGATGGCGTCCGCCATCGCGAGAAGTGCGGCGTTCTTCTGCTCCGTTGTTGCTAGACCGAGCGCGCGCGATGCGGATCGCGCTTTTTCCCCAATGCGCGCCATCGCTGCGGGGAGATCGGTTTCCCCGGTGTGAAGCTGAAGCTGCGCGCTCATGGCCCTCGCCTATACGTCCAAGACGGCTGCGGACAGGACCGCGTCGCGTCAGTGCGCATGTCTTGCGCGCTCGGCATCCTAACCCTCCCCCGCGAGCGCCATGTCGTCGCGATGGATCATCTCGGCGCGGCCAGAATAGCCGAGGATGGCTTCGATGTCGCGCGAGGAGCGGCCGAGGATCAGGCCGGCGTCGGCGGCGTCATACGCGACGAGCCCGCGCCCGATTTCGTCTCCTTGCGGCCCGCGGATCGCCACGGCGTCGCCGCGTCCGAACGCGCCCTCAAGGCGAGTCACCCCCGCCGGCAGCAGACTCTTTCCCGCGCGCAGCGCCCGCACTGCGCCTGCATCGAGATGCAGCGCGCCTTTCGGTTCGAGCGCGCCAGCGATCCATTTCTTGCGCGACGTGACGGGGTTGGAGGGCGTCAGGAACCAGGTGCAACGCTCGCCCGCCGCCACCGCCGCCAGGGGATTGAGACGCTTGCCGTTCGCGATCAGCATCGCGCAACCGCCGGTCGTCGCCATCTTCGCCGCTTCGATCTTGGTGCGCATTCCGCCGCGCGCGAGCTCGGACGCGGCGCCGCCGGCCATGGCCTCGATCTCCGCCGTGACGCGCGGCACGACGGGGATGAAGACTGCCCCCGGATCAAGCTGAGGCGCAGCGGTGTAGAGCCCGTCGATGTCTGACATCAGGATGAGCAGATCGGCGCCCATCATCGTCGCCACGCGCGCCGCGAGCCGGTCGTTGTCGCCATAGCGAATTTCGCTCGTCGCCACCGTATCGTTCTCGTTGATGACGGGAACGGCGCGCAGATCGAGCAGCTTGCCGATGGTGGCGCGGGCGTTGAGATAGCGCCTCCGTTCCTCGGTGTCGCCGAGCGTGAGTAGAACCTGTCCGGCGACGACTTTGTGCTCGCCGAGCGCTTCGGCCCATAATCTGGCGAGAGCAATCTGGCCGACGGCCGCCGCGGCCTGGCTTTCCTCGAGTTTCAGCATGCCGGGCGCAAGATCGAGCACCGAGCGGCCGAGCGCGATGGCGCCTGAGGATACGACCAGCACATCGGCGCCATGCTCGTGCTGACGCGCAAGGTCGTCGACAAGCGCAGCGAGCCATTCGATGCGCACGCCCGACGCGCGCTCGACGAGAAGCGACGACCCGACCTTCACGACGATGCGCCGGAAGTCGGCGAGGCGAGGCGTCGTCGTCATGGCAACCAGCCCTCGCTTTCGCCGGCCTCGCCCGGCCTGGGGAGCGCCGCCTTCTCCTCGGTTCGGGCTTCCTCGATCACCTTCATCAAGGCCCGCAGCGCCTCTTCAACTCCTTGCCGC
>JBEVKO010000261.1:0-6477 GCA_040509705.1 Beijerinckiaceae bacterium | reverse complement strand
GTTTTGTCGTTGCGCATCCGACGCTCCGCGCGATCGCGCTTTGCGCCATCTTCTGGAACATCGCTTTCTTCGCTCTGGTTGGACTATTTGCGCCGCTCGCCACCCAGCATCTTGGCCTCGACGCGCCGGCGGTTGGCCGCTCGTGGTCGGCCTATGGCGCAGGGCTGATAGCAGGCGCACTGGCGGCGCCGACCATCACGGCTCGCTTTTCGCTTGGAGCGTTGCTGCTGTTCGGGCCTGCCGTGTCGGTCGCCGCCGGCATTATCATTGCGCTGACGACGCGCGAGACGCCAGAGCTCATCCTGCATTGCGCCTTCTTCCTGATCGGTTTCGGACCCATGCTCTGGCTCGTGACGCAGACGTCGCTGCGCCAGACCGTGACTCCGTCCGACATGATGGGCCGCGTCGGGGCAACCATTCAGGTTGCGATCTACGGCGTGCGTCCGCTTGGCGCTCTCCTGGCCGGAATCGCCGGTTCGCATGTGGGCCTGGCATGCGCGGCGCTCATCCCGCTCATCTTCTTTTCACTATCGTTCATCAGCATGCTGTTCCTGTCGCGCTCGGCGGTTGCGCAGGCGTCTCCGGTCGCGCTTTGACGGGCAGCCCGCGCGCATTTCGGACGCCCTTGCCTTTCGGCGCGGCGCGGGCATGGTGCCACCCACGCAATCGGAACACGGCACATGAATCTCAAGGACAGGGCGGCCATTGTCACCGGCGCAGCGCGTGGCATAGGCCTCGCCATCGTCGAGCGCTTTCTGCGCGACGGCGCGAAGGTCGTCCTGTCGGATATCGACGAGACGAAGGGTCAGGCTGAAGCCAAGCGCCTCGCCGCGACTGGCGCCCATGTGAAGTTTATTCGATGCGATGTTGGCAATCACGCCGATGTGGCGTCGCTGGCGACCGAGACCGAGGATGCGTTTGGCCCGATAGACATCCTCGTGAACAACGCAGGCATCGTGCATGCGGCGGATTTCCTCGAACTCAAGGAAGCGGATTTCGATCGGGTGTTGCGCGTCAATCTCAAAGGCGCGTTTCTGATGGGTCAGACGGTCGCGCGAAAGATGGCGGCGCGCGTCAAGGAAGGCGGCAGGGCGGGCTCGATCATCAATCTTTCTTCGGTCAACGCCGTGATGACGATTCCGAATCAAACCGCCTACAATGTTTCGAAGGGAGGCATCGAACAGCTCACTCGCAACATGGCGATTGCGCTCGCGCCGCATGGGATCAGGGTGAATGCGATCGGGCCCGGATCGATCGCTACCGAAATGCTTAAGCAGGTTGCGACCGACGAAGCGGTGCGACGCACCCTCCTGTCGCGCACGCCTCTGCTCCGATTTGGCGATCCATCCGAAATCGCCGCCATCGCAGCATTCCTCGCCAGCGACGACAGTTCCTACATCACGGGCGAGACCATATTCGCCGACGGCGGCCGCAAAGCTCTGAACTATGTTGTGAAGGTGCCGGACTGAAGAGCAAGACGCCCGCAACAACCGCAACGCGATAGAAAACGCCGCCCAAAGGCGGCGTTGTAGCAGTTGAACTGGATGAGGCTACTGCGGTTGCGGCGTCGGCTCGAGCCCGGCGTCGGGCGTCGGCGGTTTGCGATGCGCCTTGCCCGCGCTCGGCACTGCCGAACCGCGCGACGGCGTCGCATCGTCCTCATCGGAACGATTGATGCCCTTGCCTGCAACCAGATCGCGGATCTCGTCTCCGGTCAGCGTCTCATACTCAAGCAGCGCCTGCGCAAGCATATCGAACTCGTGCTTCTTTTCGATGAGGATTTTGCGCGCCGCCTCATAGCCTTCATCGACAAGGCGTCGCACCTCGGCGTCGATCTTCTGAGATGTCGATTCCGAAATGGCCTGAGTACGGCCCATCGACATGCCGAGAAACACTTCCTCCTGATTGTCGCCGTAGGCGACCGTGCCGAGCTGATCGGAATAGCCGAACTGCGTCACCATCGCCCGCGCCAGCTTCGTCGCCTGCTGGATGTCGCTCGCTGCGCCCGAGGTGATGTTCTCCTTGCCGAACATAAGTTCCTCCGCGACTCGGCCGCCCATCGCGACTGCGAGCTGCGACGTGAACTCCTTGTACTTCATCGAATAGCGATCGCCCTCCGGCAGGAACTTCACCATGCCAAGCGCGCGCCCGCGCGGGATGATCGTCGCCTTATGAACCGGCACGCCGGCGGGAACATTGAGGCCGACGATCGCATGGCCCGCTTCGTGATAGGCGGTGAGCTTCTTCTCTTCCTCGCTCATCGCCATAGACTTACGTTCGGCGCCCATCATCACCTTGTCCTTGGCGTCCTCGAACTCGGCCATGGTGACGATGCGCTTGTTGCGGCGCGCAGCGAGCAGCGCCGCCTCATTGACGAGGTTCATAAGATCGGCGCCGGAAAAGCCCGGAGTGCCGCGCGCCAGAATCTTGAGGTCGACGTCTGGCCCGAGCGGAACCTTGCGCACATGGACGCGCAGGATCTTCTCGCGGCCGTTGAGGTCCGGATTGGGAACGACGATCTGGCGGTCGAAGCGGCCAGGCCGCAGCAACGCCGGGTCTAGCACGTCGGGGCGGTTGGTGGCCGCGATGATGATGATGCCCTCGTTCGGCTCGAAGCCGTCCATCTCGACGAGCAGCTGGTTGAGCGTCTGTTCACGCTCGTCGTTGCCGCCGCCGAGGCCCGCGCCGCGATGGCGCCCGACCGCGTCGATTTCGTCGATGAAGATGATGCAGGGCGCATTCTTCTTCGCCTGCTCGAACATGTCGCGGACGCGGCTGGCGCCGACGCCGACGAACATCTCGACGAAGTCCGAGCCTGAAATAGTGAAGAAGGGGACGTTGGCTTCGCCCGCGACGGCGCGCGCCGTCAGCGTCTTGCCGGTGCCGGGCGGGCCGACCAGGAGGACGCCGCGCGGAATGCGGCCGCCGAGCCGCTGGAATTTCTGCGGGTCCTTCAGGAACTCGACGATCTCCTGCAGGTCTTCCTTCGCCTCGTCGATGCCGGCGACATCTTCAAAGGTCACGCGGCCATGCGCCTCGGTCAGCAGCTTCGCTTTCGACTTTCCGAATCCCATGGCCCGTCCGGCGCCGTTCTGCATCTGGCGCGAGAGGAAGATCCACATGCCGAGGAAGACGAGGAACGGCAGCGCGTTGATCAGGATGGCGAAGATGGACGGCGTGTCAGACGACGGCGGCTTGGCGATGACCTGCACGCCCTTGGCGCGCAGATTGGGCACCATCTGCGGGTCGTTCGGAATGTAGGTCGAGAAGGTCTGACCGTCGCGATAGACGCCCTGTACTTCGTTCCCAGCGATCGTCACCTGCGCAATTCGTCCTTGCTCGGCGTCGTCCATCAACTGCGAATAGGCGATGGAACGGCTGTCGCCGCGCTGGCCCGGCCCCTGGAAGAGGGTCACCAGGGCAAGCACCAAGAGGAATATGATCACCCAGAGGGCGAAGTTGCGATAGTTGGGATTCATTACCGGCGTTCCAGAAGGGAGCGCCTGACCTGGACCTCCCCCGACCTTCCTAAGATAGGTTCGGGGCGGGATTGTGCCAAGGGAAACCGGCCAGAAAGCCAAAGCGCCAGGGTCGCAGGCCGGATCATTCTTCCTTCAGGATGAATGGGGCGTTCGCCGGCGGGGTTCAGGTGCGAAGCAAAGGTGGTCTTTGGCGTCAATCTGAACAAGAACCCCACGCAGATTGCGCTTTTCGGGCCGGCCGGCATCGATAGCGCACCTCAGATCCTCCCAAAGCCGCTCGACACGCTCAAGTCTTTCGGGCGTCGCCGAGCCGAATTGGTCGATCAGGCGGCTGGCGATTCGGACCTGCAATTCGTCCGGCGCAGACCTCCATGCCGAAGCGGGAATGGCCAGGCCGCCGCGATGGACTTGCGGGGGATGCTGCGCCAGCCAGTCTTCGACCGCACGCTCGACCGCGTCATTCATCCGCCGGGCCCGCGCCGCGAGCCGCGCAAGGCGTCCGGAGGAGAGGCCCTCGGCCGCGAGTTCCGACGCCAGGGACCGCCAGCGCGATCGCGCGAATCGCGCGTCGGCGTTCGATGGGTCCTCGACATACGGCCAACCACGCGCCCGGCAGGTCGCAACCAGCCGCGCCTTAGACTGTGACAGAAGGGGCCGGTGCAGGATGACGCCATCCCGCGTCGCGATGCAGCTCATGCCGGCGAGACCTTCGATGCCGCTGCCCGCGGCGAGGCGCATGAGGACCGTTTCGGCCTGATCGTCCTCATGATGCGCCAGCGCGAGGTGGCTGCATCCGCGCGATGCCGCAAACCGGGTCAGCGCCGCCAGCCGCGCCTCGCGAGCGCGCTCCTGCAGACGCGACGCCGGTTTCTCGCCGCTCCATTTCAGCGTGCGGTGATCGACGCAGAGGCTGCGCGCAAACGCCTTGACCTGTCGCGCCTCCCGGGCGGATTCCGGCCTGAGGCCATGATCGAACGTCGCGGCGATCAAAGGCGGCGCAGCGATCGCCGCGCGCCAGCGCGTGGCGAGCCCGAGCAGCGCGATGGAGTCCGGGCCGCCCGAAGCCGCAATCACAACGCCTTTTGCGCCGCGCCAGGTGTGAAAGAGATTTTCCGCTTCCTCGTCGCTGATCGGCGACGCGGCGTCAGGAAAAGCGCGACGCTTTACGCCGCGCATCGGGCGCGACGGAACTCACGCTCGACGCCGCGCTTAACCGTCGGTGACGCATTGGGATATTTGCGGTCGATCTCGCGAAAGGTCGAGCACGCTTGGTCGTGCGCGCCGAGCGCCGCCAGCGCCATGCCTAGCTTCAGCATCGAATCGGCGGCGCGCCCGGTCTGTGGCCAGGACGTCGAGACCTTGAGGAACTGCTCGGCCGCGTCCCGGTGGAGATTGCGCATGGAATAGCTTTCGCCGAGCCAATAGGTCGCGTCGGCAGCGAGCGCCGATCGCGGATGCGACTGCAGGAACTGGCGCAGACCCATCTCGGCGGCGGCGTATTCCCCGCGTTGCACCAATCCGACCGCGGCGTCGAACTCCGCCCGCGTGTTGCCGGGGGAGGAAACGGCGGCGGAGGGCGCGACCCGCAGCGGTCCCTGTTCCTGCGGGGGATTGGCGAGGTCGAGCGGCTGGCCCACGCCGGCGCGGCGCTGGGGCGGCTGATCGTCATCCTCGGGAGCGGCCTCAATTCCCGAAGGTCCGATTCGCGGCGCGGCCGGCGCAAGGGGGGCTGAAGGCGCGGTCGTCCCGATCGCTCGCGGCGCGCCGGGGGCGTTCGGATTGGCCGCGGGATCAAACGCGTCGCCGCGTCGGCTTCCCGCCTGAATCGGCGGCTGCGGCGCGCGGGGAGGGGCCAGTGGGCTTGTTGCGGGCGCGCCTGTGGCGCCAGTGGAAGCCGGCCCGGCGCCGGAGCGGGGGGCAGACGGCGCCTTCCCCGCATCCTCGAACCGCATGTCGGTGTCCTTGCGGAATCGCGTCAGCTCGTCGTCCAGCTTGCGGTTCTGGAACTGAAGCTGCTCAATCTGTCCTGACATCTGCCGGATGGTCTGCTCAAGGCGTGTCAGCCGCACGAGAAGCTCGGCGGCGTCCTGCGCGTGCGCCGGCGCTGAGCCGGCGGCGAGCACGGCGATGATCGCAAATAGAAATCGTCCCATGATTCGATCGAGTTTATCGCAACGTGATGGAGTGCGTATCATGTGATGCGTCCACGCCAAAATTGTGAAGCGGAGCCCCAAAAACCGGCGTCCGCGGCGCGAAGCCTTCGGACGCCGGTTTGGGCCAGGGCCGTTCGTTGAACAGCCGCCCGAACCTCCCATGCACAGCGCTACGCCTTGTCGGCGTCCCTCAGCCGCATAGGGGGAGGTTATTCGCTTGCCCCTACGACGAGGCGCCTCCGAGCGCAGTCACTGCGCGCCGGTTCTGGGACCAGCAGGAAATGTCGTCGCACACCGCCACCGGGCGCTCCTTGCCATAGGACGTCGTGCGGATGCGGGTCGCCGTCACGCCTTTGGAAGCGAGATAGTCGCGCGCCGCCTGCGCGCGCTGCGCGCCCAATGCGAAGTTATATTCGCGAGTGCCGCGCTCGTCGGCGTGCCCTTCGATCAGAATCGGGTGCTGTTGATAGCGAATCAGCCACTGCGCCTGACGATCGAGGGTCACGATCGCCTGCGGCGTGAGCTGCGAGGAATCGGTCTCGAAGAAGATCCTGTCGCCGACGCTCGCGGCGAACTCCTGCACCGATCCGGCCGGCGCCGATCCCAGCGCGGTCCCGCCGCCTGCGCCGCCCTCGGCGCCGGTGCGCGCACAGGCGCCGAGCGCCAGCGCAGCGACGAACATCGCCGCAAACCTCAGCGGACGCATCCCGCCACGCATGAATGACTCTCCGGACATCGCCGATTTCATCGTCGCCAACCCCTCGCATGCGAACGGTCAACAAAAGGTTTCATCAACCCTGACCGATCCTTACTGCAGCTAGGAAGCCGGTTGGTTCTGGCGA
>JBEVKO010000260.1:0-3334 GCA_040509705.1 Beijerinckiaceae bacterium | reverse complement strand
CGCTAGCGGCCTCTCTCATGAATTTGCGCAAGCCGATCGCCGCGCAACTCCCCCCCACGCTCGGTGCGCTCGACATCGACCTGCGCGGCTCCGTCAAGGTCGCGGCGGCGCCGCGGCTGCGCCTGCTGGATGTCAGCGCTATGCTTGATCTTGCGCGGCTGTCGCTGCATGGCGACATCATCGCGGAATGGCGCAAGCCATCGCTTCAGATGGGCAAGGCGCTGGTGACGCCGCCGCCCGGCGGCTTTCTTCAGGCGACGAGCGCCGGAGAAGAGAAGCTGGCGCGGCTAGTGCGCGACGGCGTCGGCGCAGCCAAGCGGATCGCCGATCTTTTCAGCGGCTGCGGAACCTTCAGCCTGCGCCTTGCGGAATCGGCGCATGTGCGCGCGGTCGAATTCGACAAGGCCGCCATCGATGCGCTGACGCGCGCCGCGCGCGGCGCAGCGGGGCTCAAGCCGGTCACTGCCGAGACGCGCGATCTGTTCCGCCGTCCCATGACGCCGCAGGAGCTCGACCTGTTCGACGCAGTGACGATCGATCCGCCGCGCGCCGGCGCTGAGGCGCAAGCGCGCATGCTGGCGAAGACGCGCCGCCTCGGCGCCATCGTCATGGCGTCCTGCAACCCCGCAACATTTGCGCGCGATGCGCGAATTCTCGTCGATGGCGGGTTCTCGCTCGCTCGCGTCACGCCCGTCGACCATTTCCGCCATTCGGCGCATGTCGAACTCGTCGCGGTTTTCCGACGATGACGCGGCTTGACGTGGAAGTCCCGGCGCGCCACGTCCGCTCCATGACCCAGTCGCCCAGGCCAGCCCTGCAAGTCTCCATCGTCCCGGTGACGCCGTTCCAGCAGAACGCGTCGATCCTGGTCTGCACCGCAACCAATCAGGCCGCGATCGTCGATCCCGGCGGAGATCTGCCGCAGCTCGAAGCGGCCCTGAAACAGATCGGCGCGACGCCGCAGAAGATCATTCTCACTCACGGCCATATCGACCATGCGGGCGGCGCAGCCGAACTCTCCGAGAAGCTCGGCCTGCCGATCGAGGGGCCGCATGCAGCGGATAAGTTCCTGCTCGAAGGGCTCGCATTCCAGGCGCGCATGTTCGGTGTGCAGGATGTGCGGCCGGTGACGACGGCGCAGTTCCTCGCCGAGGGCGCGATTCTCAAGGTCGGCGAGGTTGAATTCGAGATTCTGCATGTGCCCGGCCACTCTCCGGGCTCCCTGGTTTATGCGCACCGGCCGTCGCGCTTTGCGCTGGTTGGCGACACCGTGTTTCAGGGCTCGATCGGACGCACCGATTTCCCCTATGGCGATCACGATCTCCTGATCCGCGGGATCAAGGAGAAGATCTTCCCATTGGGCGATAACGTCACGATCCTGCCCGGCCACGGCGAGCCGAGCACGATCGGCGCCGAGCGCGCCAACAATCCGTTCCTGCAGTAGCGCAGCCGGCGCTGGACAGGCCCATACCTTTTCGCCACAAACCGCGCGGCCCCTTCCCCGCTTCGCGCCGATGAGCCTGCGATGTCCGACAAACTTCCTGACGTCTTCACGCAGGCCGAGATCCTGGTGCAGGCCCTGCCCCACATGCAGCGCTACGATCAGCAGGTGGTGGTGATCAAATATGGCGGGCACGCCATGGGCGATCCCGCCAAGGCGGAGGATTTCGCCGAAGACATCGTGCTGCTCGAACAGTCCGGCGTGAAGCCGGTCGTTGTGCATGGGGGCGGTCCGCAGATCGGCAAGATGCTCGACAAGCTCGGCATCAAGTCGGAATTTCGCGACGGCCTGCGCGTCACCGACGCAGCGACGGTCGAGATCGTCGAAATGGTGCTCGCGGGTTCGATCAACAAGCAGATCGTGGGCTGGATCGCGACCGAAGGCGGCAAGGCGATCGGCCTGTGCGGCAAGGATGGCGGCATGGTGCGCGCGCGAAAGGTCACGCGCACCGTGGTCGACCCCGACTCAAACATCGAGAAGGTTATTGACCTGGGCTTCGTCGGCGAGCCCGAGCACGTCGATCGCGACGTGCTCGACGCCGTGCTCAAGGCCGAACTCATTCCGGTGCTCGCGCCGGTTGCGATCGGCGACGACAACAAGACCTACAACGTCAACGCCGACACTTTCGCCGGCGCGATCGCGGGCGCGCTGAAGGCGAAGCGTCTTCTGCTGCTGACGGACGTCGCAGGCGTGCTCGACAAGGACAAGAACCTTCTTCCCGAGCTCACCGTCGCGCAATGCCGGGCTCTGATCGCGGACGGCACGATTACAGCGGGCATGATTCCGAAGATCGAGACCTGCATTTACGCCATCGAGCAGGGCGTGGAGGCCGTCGTCATTCTCGACGGCCGCGTCTCGCATGCGGCGCTGCTCGAGCTCTATACGGACCAGGGCGCAGGAACCATCGTCAGAAAGTGATTGGCGGGCGCCCATCGGCCGTTGCAGGATCGAACGAGAGGCGGCCCCCAAGAGACCGCCCAGGGGCCACGGAGATCCGGCATGGACCAGAAAATCATCAATCTCTACGACAAGTTCACCCATGGCGGCATGAGCCGCCGGGACTTCCTCGACCAGTTGACGGTGATGGCCGGCGGAACTGCCGCCGCGACTGTCCTGCTGTCGCAATTGCAGAACAACTATGCGATGGCGCAGATCGTGCCGGAGAACGACCCGCGGCTGAAGACGGAAACGGTTTCATTCCCCTCCGGCGCAGGCTCCATATCGGGCTACCTTGTGCGGCCCAACGACAATGTAAGACGGCCGGCCGTCATCGTGATCCACGAGAATCGCGGCCTCAATCCTCACATCAAGGACGTGGCGCGACGCATCGCGTTGGCCGGCTTCGTCGCTTTCGGCGTTGACTATCTCTCGCCGTTGGGCGGAACGCCAACGGATGAGGACAAGGCGCGCGACATGTTCGCCCAGCTCAAGGCTCCCGACGTTCTCGCCAGCTCGCGCGCCGTCTTCGCGGGACTGAAAGCGCGCGGCGACGTAACCGAGAAAATTGGCGCCATCGGATTCTGCTGGGGCGGCGGCCAGGTCAACGCGCTCGCAGTCGCCGAACCGGAACTCGCCGCAGGCGTTCCCTATTATGGGGTGCAGCCGAAGGCCGAGGATGTCGCGAACATCAAGGCGCCGCTGCTCTTGCAATATGCGTCGAACGACGAGCGCATCAACGCCGGCATTCCGGCCTTTGAAGCCGCGCTGAAGCAAAAAAACAAGGTCTACGAGATCTATATCTATCCAAACTCGCAGCACGCCTTCAACAACGACACCAATGCCGCGCGCTACGACAAGGCGACCGCCGATCTCGCCTGGGGACGCACCATCGCG
>JBEVKO010000259.1:0-20449 GCA_040509705.1 Beijerinckiaceae bacterium | reverse complement strand
TTTACCGGGCGTGGCACGCTGCGACCTGACGGCCGCATGATTCACGACGTCTCTCTCGTGCAGGTCAAGACCCCCGCCGAATCCAAGAGCGAATGGGATCTGCTGAAGATTGTCGCGACAATCCCTGGCGATCAGGCATTCCGCTCGATTGCCGATGGAGACTGCGCCGCAGTAAAGAAGTAGCTTCGTTCGGAGACTGCATCTGGCTGCGCGGCGAAGCCGCGCAGTGATGCGCCATCGAAAGCGCCGATGACTGAACTGGCTGAACCAATTTTGCGCCTCGCGGATGTGCGAAAGTCCTTTTCCGGATTTGTCGCTGTCGCCGGTGTGACATTGAACGTTCGGCGCAACTCGATTCACGCCCTGATTGGCCCGAACGGTGCGGGGAAGACCACGCTCTTCAACCTTGCGACGAAGTTTCTCAGGCCGACGAGCGGCCGCATCTTCTTCAAGAACCGAGACATCACGGCGCTGTCGCCGAATATGGTGGCCCGACTTGGAATGGTGCGCTCATTCCAGATATCGGCAGTATTCCTGAGCATGACTGCGCGCGAGAATGTGCGCGTCGCCCTGCAGACGGCGCGCAGCGATGGCTACGCGTTTTGGCGTCACAACAAAGCGCTGCAGTCGCTCAATGACCGCGCCGACGCCTTGCTTAGCGATGTCGGGCTTGGCGAGCTGCGCAATCGGGGGGCGAGCGAGTTGCCCTACGGCCAGCGCCGGGCGCTCGAGCTTGCAACGACGCTCGCGCTCGATCCCGAGCTTCTCCTTCTGGACGAGCCGACAGCCGGCATGGGTCGTGAAGATGTCGGCCGCATTGTACAGCTGATTCGGCGCGTCGCGCAGAATCGCACCGTTCTGATGGTCGAGCACAACTTATCGGTCGTGTCCGATCTCTCGGACCGCATCACCGTGCTGGCGCGCGGGGAAATACTGGCGGAAGGCGCGTACGCCGAGGTGGCGCGCGATCCGGCCGTCATGACCGCCTATATGGGCGCCGCGCATGGCTGATCCCGTCAGCCTTTCGCTACACGACGTCCACGGCTTCTACGGCGAGTCTCATGTGTTGCATGGCCTGTCGCTCGACGTCGTGCGCGGCGAAGCGGTCAGCATTATCGGCCGCAACGGGGCGGGCAAAACCACCATGATGCGCGCGATAATGGGATTGCTGGAAAGGCGCAGCGGCTCGATCATCGTCAAAGGCGTTGAGACCATTGTCGCAGCGCCGGAGCGCATCGCGCGTCTCGGAGTAGGGTATGTGCCGGAAGATCGCGGCATCTATTCGAGCCTTGACGTTACGGAGAATCTGCTCCTGCCGCCGCGCGTTGGCGACGATTGCATGAGCCTCGTCGATATCTATCGCCTTTTCCCGAATTTGGAGGAGCGCCGGCGGAGCCAGGGCACGCGCCTCTCCGGCGGCGAGCAGCAGATGCTGGCCATCGCGCGCGTGTTGCGCACCGGCGCCGATCTGTTCCTTCTCGACGAACCGACTGAAGGGCTTGCTCCTGTCATCGTGCAGCGGATCTGCGCTGCGATCGTCGGCATGAAAGAAAAGGGCCATACGATCGTTCTCGTCGAACAAAATGTCGACGTCGCTGCGCACATCGCCGATCGCCACTATATCATGGAGCACGGCCGGATCATCGACCTGATCACTCGCTCGGAGCTCGACGCGCGCTCCGACCGCCTCAAGTCGGCGCTGGGCATTTGACGATGAACGCGCAGGTGCTGTTCGGGCAATTGCTGATCGGCCTCATAAACGGCTCGTTCTACGCGATGATGAGCTTAGGGCTTGCGCTCATCTTTGGCCTGCTGGGCATCGCCAACATTGCTCAGGGCGCGTTTTACATGATGGGCGCATTCTTCACCTGGATGCTGCTGCGATGGTTCAACGTCGGATACTTCGCTGCGCTCGCCCTAGTCCCGATCGCGATCGGCGTCATAGGCATGGCGATCGAGCGGCTGCTGCTTGCGCGCATCTACAAGCTCGATCACATGTATGGTCTGCTTCTCACCTTTGGCATCCTGATGTTGGTTCAGGGACTATTCGTCTGGCTGTTCGCCACCGCGGGTCGGCCCTATCCGGCGCCCGCCGCGCTGTCGGGCGGCTTTGATCTCGGCTTCATGTTCCTGCCAAAGTATCGCGTCTGGGTGGTATTTGCTTCGCTCGCATTCTGTCTCGCCACATGGCTGGTTATCGAGAAGACGCCGCTGGGGCGCACGCTGCGCGCAGCGACCGAAAATCCGATGCTGACACGCGCCTTCGGCGTCAACGTGCCTGCGCTGATGACTTTCGGCTTTGGCGTTGGCGTCGCGCTCGCGGGCGCTGCCGGCTTGCTCGCCGCTCCTATTTACTCCGTCAGCCCGATCATGGGCGGCGATCTGATCATTGTCGTTTTCGCAGTGGTTGTCATTGGGGGCATGGGCTCGATCCTTGGGTCCATCGTGACAAGCCTCGTGCTCGGCCTTCTCGAAGGAGCGACTCGCGTGGTTTATCCGCAAGGCGCAAACATGGTGATCTTCGTCATCATGATCGCCGTGCTTCTTGTGCGTCCGGCCGGGCTGTTTGGCCGGGAGCGGTGAGCGCGCTGTGATGAAAGAAGCGAATGTCGACAAGCTGGGATGGATTTTGCTGGCTGCAGCCCTCTTCGTCGCTCCCTGGCTCTTCTATCCGCTTTTTCTCGTCAAGGTGCTTTGCTACGCGCTGTTCGCCTGCGCATTCAACCTTCTGCTCGGTTCCTGTGGGCTGATGTCATTCGGTCATGCGGCGTTCTTCGGCTCGGCCGCCTATGTCGCGGGCCACGCCGCGAAGGTATGGGGGCTTCCGTTCGAGGCTTCGCTGTTGTGCGGGGTTGCGGCTGCGGCGCTGCTTGGCGTCGTGTTTGGTTACATTTCAATCCGTCGTCAAGGCATCTACTTCGCCATGATAACGCTGGCGCTGGCGCAGCTTATCTTTTTCATAGCGCTGCAATTGCCGTTCACGCATGCGGAAGACGGCCGTACAGGGATTCCGCGCGGACGTGTCCTCGGGCTGTTTGCGCTCGATAACAACATCGTTCTCTACTACACGACCGCGGTCATTTTTCTTGGCGCATTCGCGCTCATTCGTCTCATCATGAATTCCGTGTTCGGACAGATCGTGCGCGCCGTCCGCGACAACGAGATGCGTGCGACGTCCCTTGGCTTCGACGTCAATCGCTACAAGCTCCTGGCCTTCACGCTGTCAGCCGCCATCGCTGGGCTGGCGGGCGCGAACAAGGCGATCGCATTCAAGCTCGCCACGCTCGTCGATGTGCATTGGACGACGTCGGGCAATGTCGTGTTGATGACGTTGCTCGGCGGTCTCGGAGCTCTGTTTGGTCCCGTCGCCGGCGCGATCGTGTTTGTGACGCTCGAGAACTATCTCGCCGATTCAGGACTGCCTGTGCAGCTCGTTATCGGCGCAATATTCATTCTTTGCATTGTTCTGTTCCGCCGCGGAATCGTCGGCGAAATCGAGCACTTCGTCCGCCGTCGATAGCAACTGCGCAGCGCAGTCAGGGTCGGCGCTCCGGAATCGTCGGAATGAAAGCGCTTGCGCTTCGGTGTGACGGCGCTATGGCAAGTATGCGCCGCCGTTGACGTGAATTGTCTGCCCGGTCACGTACCGGGCTGAAGGGCCGCAGAGGAAGCGCACCATGGCGGCAATCTCAGCGGGGGTTCCGCGGCGCCCGACCAGATTGGCCGCCTTGGCGTGGTGATGCGGCTGCGGCCCGTCGCTTCTATGCGTCTCAACCAGTCCTGGCGAGACGAGATTGACCGTTATTCCGCGCGGCGCGAGCTCATGCGCAAGCGCCTTCGTCAGACCGTCGAGACCTGCTTTCGCGGCGATCACATGGGCGCGATGCGACGCGCCGATGTAGGCGGTCAATCCGCCGATATTGACGATTGCGCCGCACCCGGAGTCGCGCAGACTTGGAAGCGCCGCCTTGGCGCAGAGAAATGGCGCATCGAGAGCAAGCGCAAGCACGCCCCGCCATGCGGCGAAGGTCAATTCCTCGAGCGGCGCTTCATTCCTGATGGCGGCGTTATTCACGAGAATATCAAGTCGTCCAAAAGATGCGTGGGCCGTCTCAATGAGTGATTCTACGTCGGTCTCTTTCGTCAGATCAGCGAGCACGCCGACGGCGCGGCCGCCGCGCGAGCGTATCGCTTCGATCGTTGCGTCAAGTCCCGACTGATCACGAAGCGCTGCGGCGACCACCGATGCTCCGCCATCCGCCAGCGCGAGCGCAATCGCCCGGCCGATATTGCGCGATGCTCCCGTCACCAGTGCGACCCTGCCCTCAAGCTCACGGTCGCCGAAGTTCATGTCGGCATTGACTTCGGTCATGCGCGCCCCGCCTTAAGATCAGCGGCGCCTCCGTCAGCTATGCGATCTAACGCATCGCGCAACGCCGCTGCGCGCACTGCGTCGAAGCCCCCAAAACGCAGGTTCGCAACAAATTTCGCGTCGAGTTCCTTGTCGCTCAATGGCTCTTTGGCTCCACCACGCATGTGCGGCTGCCGCAGCTCGATCTGCCTTCCGTCCCTAAGCAAGACGCGAAGATGGCCCGTGAAGCTGCGCGGATATTCATCGCCTGGATCGACTTCATAGCTCACCTTCGCCGCAAGCGCGCGCACGCTCGGATCATTCGCCCGCGCATCCGAGAACTGATGAAGGCCGGCTTCGCCATCGAGGAACGCGACCGCCATGCAGTAGGGCGTAGAGAACTTGCCTGCATAGCCATTGGGAGGCCGATGCTTCTCGGCCAGCGGTTCCCAAAGCCGATGAACCGTGCCCTCGCCAACCTTGCAGCGGATGGAAACGATCTCGTCCGCCGTCACGCCGGTCGCGGCGAGCTTTCTTGCGCAATCGATGAAGGGTTGGGTCATGGTGCCGCATGCGTAGGGCTTGAACGCCAGCGTCTCCATCGCCCAGCGCTGACCAAGCTCATCTGTCAGCTGCAAAAAGTCAGGCGCCTTCGACGGCGCAAAGGCCTTGTAGAAGCCGTGCGCTCCTTCAAACACTGTCGAAGGGCCAGTGAATCCGGCCTCACCGAGATGCGCGGCGCGCAAGCCCGCCTGCGCCGCCGCGCCGGCATGCAGACGCTTTGTTGAGCTGCCATCGGCGAGATACTCGATGATGCCCGATGCAAGGCTTCCGGATATTCCCAGAGCGCGCGCGGTCGAATCCGGCGAAGCGTCTATCGTCCCACAAACCGCGCTTGCGGCCGCCGGCGCGCCAAAGATCGCGGTTGGATGGAAGCCCGCCTTGTGCGTCGCCTGGGGCGCCACGAGGCTCATGCGACACATCAGTTCCGTTCCGATCGCAATCCCGCGCATGATCCTGTCGCCGTGCAGTCCGCGCTGCTCCGCCACTGCGAGAACCGCAGGAACGATCACGGCGCCTGCATGGATAGGGCCGCCTTCGAAAGTGTCGTCGTAGTCCTCGCCATGAGCGGCGACGCCATTCACCAGCGCAGCGTCATACATTGCAAGCAGGCTTCCATGCCCAAGCGCGGTGCAGCGGCCTTCGCCGAGCGCCGTCGCCAGCGCAGATTGCACGTAATCAGTGGCGCGCGCGGCGATAATCAGTCCCGCCACATCGAAAAGCAGGCGGCGGCACACCGCAAGCGCTTCAGTTCGCGGTTCCGCGCTCGCAATGAACTCCGCCAGCACGCGGGCGATGGGCTGAGTTTGTGAAACTCGCGCCTGCGTCATGACGGGGATTCCACTACAATCCTGCTCCGCCGCGCGTCGCGAATTTCACGGCCCAGCGAGAAAACGACGAAAATCAACGATGCGAGAAGAAGGCCGACCGCAATCGGATCCTCCAAAAAAATCATGTGATCTCCACCCGACAATACCAGCGAGCGTCGATAGCTCGATTCCACCATATGACCGAGGACGGCGCCGAGAATCAACGGCAGGAAAGGAAAGCCGGCGATGCGCATGAAGAAGCCCGCGACGCCGATCGCGAGGGCCAGACCGAGATCGAACAGACTGTTGTTGAGCGTATAGACGCCAGAAAGAATCAGCGCGAGAATGAAGCCCGCGCGAATGGGGCGAGGGCGATTGACCAGCCACATGCAGGCCGGAAGAATCAGAACGCCAATGACAATTTGCGCGACAATGGCGATGAACGAGCCGACATAGAGGCTGTTGATCACCTGCGCGTTCTGCTCAAACAGTCGTGGACCCGGCAGCAGGCCGTGCATGATGAGGCCGCCAAGCAGAACCGCCGTCGAGTTTGAACTCGGGATTCCAAAACTCAGGAGCGGAATGAGCGCGGCGCTCGCTACTGTGTTGTTGGCGGTTTCCGGCGCAGCTACGCCCTCCTCCGATCCTTTGCCGAATTTCTCCGGCGTCGCCGACCATCGCCGCGCCTCGTTGTAGGACAGAAAGGCTGCAATCGATCCGCCGCCGCCGGGCGTCAGGCCTTCGAAGGTTCCAAGAATGCAGCCGATGAATTGCGACCGCTTGAGCCGGTTCATCATCGCGAACGAGGGCAACTTGATACGGACCGTTTCCTTCATTGCGACGACGTTTGAAGAACCGGACTGGCTCATCAATTCAGTCAGCGCAAAAAGCCCGACCATGACAATGACCGGTTCCACGCCGTTCAAAAGATCTGGCGCGCCGAAGGTGAAGCGCGCGACGCCGGATATCGGATCGGTGCCAACGGTTGAGATCATCAGGCCGATGACCGCCGCCGCCAGGCCCTTGAGCAGCGAGCCGCTCGTCATCGACGCGATGACGCTCAGGCCGAGGATCCCGAGACCGAAATAGGATGTTGGTTTGAAGGCGAGAGCCAGCCACGATAGCGGCTCCGTGAGCAGGACGAGCATCGCCAGGCCAAACAGACTCCCGACGACTCCTGACATGAGAGAAATGCCAAGCGCTTCGCCGGCTCGACCCTGCCGGTTCATCTCATAGCCGTCGATAACCGTGGCGGCGGCGGAATTCGTACCCGGCGTGCGAATGAGAATTGCCGGAATCGACCCGCCATACTCTGCGCCGATATAGACGCAGGCGAGGAAGGCGATCGCCATCGCCGGGTCCATCGTGTAGGTAAAGGGCAAGACGAGCGCCATTGTGATCGACGCCGATATGCCGGGCAGGGCGCCGCCAAGTATGCCCCAGATCAATCCTCCGATGGCGACAAGAATGAGCGGCGTCGCCGTGAGAAGATTGTAGATCTCCCAGATCATTGTCACTGGATCAGCTTTTCCAAAAGCCACCCCATGGGCTGTCTCACGCCCAGGACGCGCACGAAGATCGCCCAATAGAGCGTCGCGCCAATGAGCGCAGCCGCAGGAACCGTCCATCGACGCGGCGCTCCTTCGAAAATTGCAATCGCAGCGATCAAAAGAGCGACCGAGATGAAATAACCGGCGAAGGGGAGGATCGCGACGTAGGCGGCGCCGAACAACAGAAACGCGAGGCCTCGCCGCGAAGTGGCGTCCAAGTCCTCCGCGCCGCCGGACGCCCCTGTTTCGGCTTTCGACGAGCGGGCCAGCAGGGCCCGCGCGATCATCAGCGAGGCAAGCATCGCCAGGATGATTGTCAGCGCCCGGGGAAGGCCGGATGCGCCGACGTCATCCGACAATGTGCTTTCGGCGATGGATTGCGTGGCCCAATAATAGAGCGCCGCGATCGCGAGCAACACGACGCCGCCAAGAGTGTCCCTGTTCAAAAGGCGGTTCGGCATCTTCTCAGTCGATGAGGGCGTGACGGGCGCGACTGCGGTGACGGTTCTCGCCTTGCTTCATTTTATCGCGCCGGTTTCCTTGAGAAAGCCTTCGGTCTCGGAGGCGAAGGTGTTGATGAACGAGGGATAATCCTTGTGGGCTACGAAATTCGGCTCAAGCACTTCGGCCGAATACACCTTCCTGTAATCCGGATCCGCCAGAAGCTTCTGCACTGCGTCGTCCCAGATCTTCGTGACGTTTTCCGGCGTCCCCTTCGGGCCGGCGAGTCCGCGAAACTTGACAAGCTTCACGTCGAAGCCGAGTTCGGCCACTGTCGGCACGTCCGGCTTCTCTGCGATGCGCTTCGGATTGAAGGTCGCAATCAATCTGATCTTCCCGGCATCCAGCTGCGAGCGCAATTCCTGGATTTCGCCGATGCCGATGTCGAGCGTCCCATTGAGAACGTTGAGCATGAGATCGCCGCCGCCTTCATGCGTGACAACGGCCGCGTTGACTTGCGCGGCTCTTTTCAATTGCTCGGCGGCCTGCCGTTCGAGGGACGCCGGATTCGCGGCGCCCCACCGCCCACGCGATTTCTTGGCATGCTCGATTACGTCCTGCAACGTTTTGAAAGGCGCATCCGCGCGCGTATAGACGACCTCGCTGTCAGCGAAAAAATTCACCAGCGGTTCCAAATCCTTGTATGAGTTCGCAGGCTTTGAGAGGAGAGAAGTGTAGATGTACGTCGGCGTCGTCGCATAGAAGACGCTTCCGTCCGCCGGCGCGGTCGCGACGCGCGACATCGCGCGGGCGCCGCTTCCACCTTGGACATTCTCGACGACGAACGTCGCGCCGATATATTTGCCGAGATGTTTCGACATTTCCCTCAGGAATACGTCGCTGCCGCCGCCCGGGCTCGAATGTGTGACAAGCGTTACGACCTTGTGAGGATACGGGGCCGGCTGCGCGAACGCGAGATGCGGCCAGGCGAGAATCGCGGCGAAGGCGGCGACGATCGCCGTTCTCTTGTTCATGCCCATCATTCTCTCCCTTGCTCGCTCCGTCTCGGCTGGACGAATTCGTCCGCTTGATCAGCCTGCAACGGCTTTCATTTGCGGCTGGCTGGCTCCGCCCGAAGCGATCAGCGATACGAGGCGACGCACATCCGCGCAACTATCGAAAGCACGCGCCAACTGCAGTATTTCGTCCTCGGTCGCCCGGTCGACGACGCCTTCGGCGCACATGCGGAACTTGGCCTCCAGATCGGCGTCGCTGATCGGATTGAGCGGGCCTCCGCGATAACGTTCATCCGCCCACTGCACGAGCTTCCGGCCGTCCTTGGTCTCCACCTCGATGCGTGAGCGGATCAGATCATAGCCCTTTGCATCGATGTCCGGATCATTGATCACCTCTGTGCGGGCCTGGAGATCCTGCATGTCCGTCCCCGCCACGAATGCATCGTCGAATTCGTGATGGCTCGCGCGCCGGCGCAGAATCAGCATGGCCAGCAGCGCCGGCATTGAGAATTTCGCCTGGAGATGGTTTCTCGCGATCGGATAGCGGATGGGCTCGATGATGTTGGCGCCCGCGAAGAAGCGAATGCGGGCGACCTCATCGAACTTCAGATCATGATCGAGGACGAGCTTGAGCATGGCGTCCATCGACTGATGCGTCAGGATGCCGGAAGGATATGGCTTGATCGAGACTCCCGGATCTTCGATCGTCATCCTGCGACCGAATCCTTGCGTCGTCTTGTCGATGTCGAGTCCTTCCCCCATCACGGAGAAGAAGCCCCACTGCCCGTCGAGAACGGAAGGGTCCGCATCAAATCCGCGGAATGCGAGCAGCGCGGCTGTGACGCCATTTTCGCAGGCGCGGCCGACATGAAGCGGCTTCGTCATCGTGCCGAAATTGGCGCGAATGCCAGCCGCGAAGCTGGCGGCGACGCCAAGAGCATGAGCAAGCCTCTCGCCGGTGAGGCCAAGCAACTTCGCCGCTGCGACGCATGCGCCGAATGTTCCGACGGTGCCGCTGCTGTGATGGCCGCGCCTGTAGTGGCGCGGCTTCATCCATTCCGAAATCTTGCATTCGACTTCAAATCCGGCCTGGAATGCGAGCATGAGCCTGCGGCCGTCCTTCTCGCCGAGCCGCTCCGACATGACGAGCGCTGCCGTTAGAGGGGGAATCGTCGGATGAGTGAGAAGGCCGTAGACGTGCGCGGGGTCGTTCGAGACCTGCGTGTCGTCCCAGTCATGTGCATGCCCTGCAGTGCCCCAGACGCGCGCGGCGATCGCTGCCGGAACTTTCGCGCGCCCGCCTGCCGGCAAAGGCGCATCGGCGCGTCCGCCTTGATCGAGCGCGTCCTCGATGAGGATGCGCACCGAATGTTCCTGGCTGCCGGCGAGATAGAGCCCAACCGCGTCAAGGATGCAGCGGCGGCCAAGCCTCAGCGCCTCCGGAGACAAATCCTCGTATCTTACGGCTTCAATGAAACTGACGGCCTGTTGTGTAAGATCTGTCGCGGATGAGGCCACGCGCGTGCTCCGGCTGTGCTGAAACTTCAGGTCAGGTTCGGCGTCGACATCAGGCGCGTCTTGGCCATAACGACATGCTGATGATGGGCCGCGTGCGCGCGAGTCGGATCGTGCGAGGCGATCGCCTCGACCATCTCGCGGTGCTCCTCGTTTGAGGCGCGGATCGATTCAGGAAGCATCAGATTGCGCGTGCGATAGAGACGCAGCTGCTTGATGAGTGACAAGTACTGCGCGGCCAGCGTCGCATTTCCGGCATGGGCGACTATGTACTCGTGGAAGGCGAAATTCTCGGCGACGTAGCGCTCAAAATCGTCGCGCTCCACCGCAGCCGACATGGCGCCGAGGCTGCGCCGCAAGTGAGCAATCTCCTCATCGTTCGCCCGCGCCGCGAGGAGCTGGCCAGCGAGTGCGAACAGCGCCGCCCGCACGTCGTAGATATCGGCCGCCTGGCTCGCGGTCAGACGCCTGACAAAAACGCCGCGATTGGGAACCTGTTCGACCAGGCCGCCGGCGTCGAGCGATCGCAGCGCTTCGCGAACGGGACCGCGGCTGACTCCGAAGCGAAGAGCAATGTCCTTCTCGTTGATGCGATCGCCCGGCTGATATTCGCCGCCCAGGATCACCTGTTCGATCTCAAGCTCGAGCAGCATCGGGAGGGACTGAGATCGCAAAATCCCGATGGCGGTCGTGGACAAGGCTTGCTCCATGTGCGGCGGTCGATAGGATGCCTGCTGCAGATTGTCAACAATCTGCAATCATTCGTTCCGATTGTTGACAATCACCCGAGACGACCTAGGTTGCCTCACAGGGGAATATCGCCCGGCGAACGTCAGCGTCGCCACGGCGGGAGGATGGATGGCCTTTCTCGAGCTTACCGACCTCTCGAAGCGCTATGTGGGCGCGGCTGTCGTCGACCGCGTCAATCTGAAGGTCGAGAGGGGCGCGCTTGCCTGTCTCCTGGGGCCGTCCGGCTGCGGAAAGACGACCACGCTTCGCTTGATCGCCGGCTTCGTGGCCCCCGATGAAGGCGAAATCAGCGCCGGAGGTCGGGTCATATCCTCGGTCGGCTTCAGCGAGCCGCCCGAGCGGCGACGGATGTCGATGATCTTCCAGAGCTATGCGCTCTGGCCGCACATGTCCGTGCGTGAGAACGTCGGCTATGGCCTCGCGCTGCGCAAAATGCCGAGGGCGGATATCGCCCGGCTCGTCGACCGCATTCTCGCGGTGACGCGCCTGCAATCGCTCGCCGACCGCTATCCATCCGAACTTTCTGGCGGACAGCAGCAACGCGTCTCGCTTGCGCGTGCGCTCGTGGTCGAGCCGGAGACGTTGTTGCTCGACGAGCCGCTCTCCAACCTCGACGCCAATCTGCGGGAGGAGATGCGGTTCGAAATCCGGCGACTGCACGATGAGTATCGCTACACGACCGTCTACGTCACGCACGATCAGGCGGAAGCCATGACGGCCGCTGACATTATCGTCGTCATGAATGAAGGCCGCATAGAGCAGGCGGGAAGCCCCGAAGATATTTACGAGCGACCGCATTCGGAATTTGTCGCCCGTTTTCTTGGCGGCGCCAACATCCTCAGGGGTAAGCGGCTGGACGCCAACACCATCGAATGCGGAGCGATGCGGCTGCGCTGTGGCGCAGGCGCATTTGGAGCCGGCGAAAACGCCGTGGTTTCGGTGCGGCATCACGACATCCAACTGCATCCGAAGCCGCGGGAAGCGGCGCCGAACTGGTCGCAGGGCGCCGTGCTGCGCCAGGTCTACCTCGGCTCGCATCGGGACTATCTCGTCGAATTGCCCGGTGGGGAACAGATTCGCGCTGTCTCCGGTCCCAACCTCGCCATCGAGCGCGGCCAGCCCGTCTGGCTGCATTTCCCACAGGAGCATTGCCGCGCTTTGGCGCGATAGAGAAACAGCCTGCAACGAAAATCGGAGGAAGCCATGAAAGCGATGATCATCGATCGACGACGTTCGGCGGCGGGCGCCGCGGCCCTCGCCATGCTCTTTGCAACCGGCGCGCTGGCGCAATCCGGCCCGCCAGCGCCCTACGCCGTGACGCCAGAACTCATCGACGCCGCGAAGAAGGAAGGAACGATCACTTTCTATACAGCGACTGACGTTGCGGTCGCCGAGAAAGTCGCGGCGGCGTTCGAAGCGAAATATCCCGGCATAAAGGTCAAGGTCGAGCGCTCGGGCTCTGAGCGCGTGTTCCAGCGCCTCAGTCAGGAATATGGCAGCTCGATCTTCAATGCCGACGTTGTTGAAACGTCAGACGCCGTGCATTTCCTGCTCTTCAAGCGCAACGGCTGGCTCGCCCAGGCAGTGCCCGCCGAAGTCGCGAAGGACTGGCCCAAGGACGCAAAGGACCCCGACGGCTATTTCGCGGCCTATCGCGCGCACCTGTCAGTCATCGGTTATAACTCGCGCCAGGTGAAGCCGGAGGAGGCGCCGAAGAGCCATGCGGATCTCCTCAATCCGAAGTGGCGCGGCCGCATCGTAAAGGCGCATCCGGGTTACAGTGGAACCGTGATGACGGGCACCGATGCGCTCAAGAATGCGCTTGGCTGGGACTATTTCGAAAAGCTCGGCAAGCAGCGCATCATGCAGGTGCAGTCTTCGACCGAGCCGCCAAAGAAGCTCGCGCAAGGCGAGCGCTCAGTGCAAGCCGACGGCAACGAATACAACATGTTTATGCTGAAGGAGACCGGCGTACCTGTTGAAATCGTGTATGCCGAGGAAGGAACGCCGATCGCCATCGGTCATGGTGCGATGCTGAAGAACGCGCCGCATCCGAATGCCGCGAAGCTATTCTACTCCTTTATGTTCGATCTCGACACGCAACAGCTGAACAGCGATGTCGGAGGGCTGCGCTCATTTCATCCGGGCGTGAAGGAGAAAGAGACCCGCACGCCGCTCTCAAAGATCAAGCTGCTCTACTCCGATCCCGTGAAGCTCGAACCCGAGATCGAGTCGATCAAGAAGAAGTACGAGGAGTTCTTTGGGACCTGAGGGTCGGACGGCGCGCTGCGCGCGCGCCGCCATTCCGCACAATGTTTGTCGCATCGCTCGCGGCGGCGCGTCGACGCGTGCCTGCAGCTTCTTGACGATAGGAGCATCATGAGCGTCGCGACCCATACGGTCATGGCCGTGCCGCCGCGCCGCCTGTCGATCGACTGGTCGCAGCCGATCTTCTTTCTTCTCGCGACGCTTCTCACGATTCTCGTGGCCCTGCCGATTGGCTGGTTGGGCTACTACAGTTTCATCGGCCAGGACGGCCGCGCCACGCTCGCCAACTTCACATCTCTATTCACCGACGTCACGCTGCGGCGGCCTTTCATCACCGCTTTGACGATGGCGCTTTGCGTCGGCGCTCTCTCCTGCAGCGTAGCGACCCCCCTGGCGTGGATCGTGGCGCGAAGCGATATGCCTGGGCGCCATATCGTTCGCGGGCTTGTGACGGCGTCCTTCGTGACGCCGCCATTTCTCGGCGCCATCGCCTGGGAAATCCTCGCCGCGCCCAATAGCGGCATTCTCAACGCCATCTATCGTTGGTTGTTCGGTCTCGACGAGTTCGAATATCTCTTCGACATCTATACGCTGAGCGGTCTCGTTTTCGCGATTAGCTGTTACACATTTCCCTATGTCTTCACGCTTGTGACGAACGCTCTCGAACGCGTACCAACCGATCTCGAAGAGGCTTCCGCGATCCTGGGCGGCGCCTTCTGGATGACGGCGCGCAAGGTGACCATTCCGCTGGTGTTGCCGGCGATGCTCGCAGGATCGCTCATCGCAATGTTGCAAGCCCTTACGATGTTCGGTTCGCCTGCCATTCTGGCGTTGCCGGCGAATTTTCACGTCATTACGACGAAGATCTGGAGCCTCTTTCAATATCCTCCGAAGCCGGGCCTCGCCGCCGCGGCGGCGCTTCCGCTATTGCTGATCACGATCTTTCTGCTGTGGACGCAAAGCCGCATTCTCGGTCGTCGCGGCTACACCACCGTCGGAGGGAAAAGCGGATCAGCGCGGATCACCGTACTTGGACGCTGGCGCTGCGCGGCTATGGCGCTCGCGTTCTTCATACTTTCACTGACCGTGCTGCTGCCCTACGCGGCGCTGATCAAGACTGCGCTGACCCGAACTGTGGCGGAGCCACTCAGCTGGGACAGCATTACTCTCCATCACGTCAGGTTTGTGTTCTTCGAATTTTCTGCGACGCAGCTTGCGTTGAAAAACACGTTTCTCCTTGGCTTTCTCAGCGCAACGATCGGAACTGCGATCGCGCTCGTCGTCGCCTATCTCGTGACGCGCAATTCGGTGCGCGGCGCCTTCGTACTGGGATATCTGGCCACGGCGCCCGTTGCAGTTCCCGGCATCGTGCTCGGCGTCGGCCTCTTCCTCAGCTATTCAAGCCCGATGCTGCCGCTCTACGGAACGCTTTGGATTCTCCTGATCGCTTTTGTCACGATCGAAACGCCGGCTGGCTATCAGCAACTGTCGTCGGCGTTCAAGAGCGTCCATGTCGAGTTGGAGGAGGCGGGCCGCATCCTCGGCGCGACCCGGCTGGCGACGCTTCGGACGATAACTGCGCCCTTGCTGCGCTCGAATGTGATCGCCACCTGGTGCTTCATTTTCATCGGCACGATCCGCGAGCTTTCGGCCACAATTCTGCTGACGACGGCTGACACAAAGCTCATCTCTGTGATCATCTATGATCTGAACGAAAGCGGCGACCTCGGCGCCATCTCGGTCCTTGGCATCATGCTGCTGGCGATATCCTTCGTAGTGGTCTATCTCGCCAATCGTCTGCCGCTACTCGGCGGCGCAAAGGTGACGCCGGCTCGCGGCTGATCCTACCCTTCAACAACGCCATCGGAGCAAACTTGATGCAGACGCCGAGCAATCCCTCGCCCTCGGACAACAAGCTGACGCTCTATGTGGCGAATTTCATATGCGACACGGACAAAGTTCCCGACGATGTGGCCGCGCTCGGCAAGAAATCCATCCTGGATGGCATCGGACTGGCGCTCTCAGGCTCAGTGGCCAGGAGCGGCGAACTTGTCCGCGCGCATCTTGCTGATCTCCGTCTTGGCGAAGGACCGGCCACCGTTGTCGGCAGCGGGATGAAAGTTGCGCCGCGTTTCGCCGCGTTCGCGAACGGCGTCGGGATGCACGCGGACGACTACGACGACACCCAGCTCGCCGTCGCCAAGGATCGCGTCTATGGACTTTTGACCCATCCGACGGCTCCGGCTCTCCCCGCCGCGCTCGCAATGGGCGAAGCGACGGGCGCCAGCGGTCGAAATGTGATGCTTGCCTATCACCTCGGCGTCGAAGTCGAATGCAAAATCGCCGAGGCCATAAACCCGCGCCACTATCAGACAGGCTTTCATTCGACGGCGACGTGCGGAACATTCGCCGCCGCGGCCGCGAGCGCGAAGTTGATGGGTTTCGATATCGACCAGACCTTGCGAGCGCTTTCGATTGCCGGCAGCCAATCGGCCGGTCTGCGGGAGAATTTCGGCACCATGACCAAGCCGTTTCATGCGGGACGGTCATCGGAGAGCGGCGTCGCAGCGGCGCAGTTCGCGGCGCTGGGCTGGACGGCGACTGACATGATCCTTGAAGCGCCGCGAGGGTTCTATCGTGCGGCTGGCGGCGGATATGACGAAGCCGCGATCCTCAAGAAGCTCGGCTCGCCTTGGACATTCAGTGAGCCCGGAATCTCCATCAAGCCGCATCCGTCGGGGTCGCTCACCCATCCCGGAATGACCGAGATGCTGCGCCTTATCAAGGAGCACGACATTTCCGCAGGCGATGTCGTAAGAGTGCGGGTCGGAACAAACCACAATATGCCGAACGCGCTCATCCACCATCGCCCGCGAAACGAACTGCAGGCGAAGTTCTCCATGGAATTTTGCATGGCCATACTGCTCCTGGAGCGGCGCGCTGGCCTCGCCGAATTCACCGACGACGTCGTCAATCGGGCAGATGTAAAATCGATGATCGAGAAAGTTGATTTTGTCGTCGACGACGCCGCAGAAGCGGCGGGCTACGACAAGATGACGACAATTATCGAAATCGAATTGAAGGACGGCAGGACAATTCATGGACGCGCCGATTTTGGCAAGGGAAGCCCGGCCGATCCCATGAGTTACGAGGAGGTCTCGGAAAAGTTCCGTGAGACCGCTGGATTTGCGCAGTTACATAAGAGCAAGATCGACGCCATCATAAGCATGGTGCGCGATCTCGATTCTTTATCGTCGATTGACCGATTGACTGCGCCGCTGAGAATGTAATCGCTATGACCGACCTTACTCTTGGCGTTCTAAATGGCGACGACATCGGCCATGAGATCGTTCCCGCGGCGGTGCGCGTCGTCAACGCAGCCGCCGATCTTCATGGGCTCAAGATTGGCTGGCGCAACATGCCGATCGGGCGCAGCGCTCTCGACAGTCACGGCTCCACGATGCCCGACGGCACTCTGGAGGAGCTTGCAACTTTTGACGGCTTCATACTCGGCCCAATCGGGCATCAGGCTTATCCCAAGGTTCCCGGAGCGATCAATCCGCATCCCATCTTCCGGAAGCATTTCGATTTGTTCGCCAATGTTCGGCCGACGCGATCGTTTCCCGATATCGGCTGCATCTATGACGACGTCGATCTTGTGATCGTTCGCGAGAACAACGAGGGATTTCAGCCCGACCGCAATGTCGTGATGGGATCAGGAGAATTCCGGCCGACTGATGATCTCACCATATCGGTGCGAGTGATTTCGCGGAAGGGGAGCCGGAAGGTCGCCAAGGCCGCTCTGGAGATCGCGCGCACCCGTCGCAAGAAATTGACATTGGTTCACAAGAACACCGTTTTCAAACTCGGCTGCGGCATGTTCGTTGAAGAGTGTTACAAGGCTGCGGAGGAATTTCCCGACATCATCGTGAATGAAGTCATCGTCGATACATTCGCCATGCGGCTAATTCGCGATCCGCAGAGCTTCGACACGGTGGTCACAACGAACATGTTTGGCGACATCCTGACCGACGAGGCGGCGGGGCTGGTCGGCGGTCTCGGGATGGCGCCTGGCCTTTGCATTGGCGAGGGAAATTTCGCCATGGCGCAGGCAACGCATGGTTCCGCTCCCGATATCGCTGGGAAGGGCGTCGCCAATCCCTACGCCATGATCGAATCGAGCCGGATGCTGATTGATCATTTGGGACGCGCCCGCGATGTGCCCGCCGCCGTTCATGCAGCGCACACGATGGACTCTGCAATCAGGTCGGCCTTGTCCAAGCCCGCGACGCGTACGCGAGACATTCGCGGAACAGCGGGGACGCAAGAAATGACCGACGCGATCGTAGCGGCGATGCAAGGCGTTCGGCGATGGCCGAACTGATCAGTTGGTTGCCAGAATACTACGCGCCGGTCACGCGCCAGATGACGTCGCCGACATCGTCGGCGACCAGCAAGGCCCCATCCCGCGCGATCGCAACTCCGACCGGTCGTCCATAGGAGTGCCTTTCATCCGGTGAGAGAAATCCGGACAGGATGTCCCGTGGCGGCCCAGAGGGTCGGCCATTCTCGAACGGAATGAAAACCACCTTGTACCCGCTGAGCCTGCTGCGATTCCACGAGCCGTGCTGGCCGATCACCATCCCATCTGGGAATCCGGGAAGCGTTTCGCCGGGCAGCCAGCAGAGGCCGAGCGACGCAGTGTGCCCTCCCAATGCATAATCCGGCGTGAGGGCTCTCGCCACTGCGACCGGGTCCTGGGGCACGCGGTCATCCACTGTTTGCCCCCAGTAACAATATGGCCAGCCATAGAAACCGCCATCGCGAACGGAGGTGAGATAGTCGGGAGGGGTTTCATCGCCAAGGCCATCGCGCTCGTTCACTACTGTCCAAAGCTCGCCGGAGCGTGGCTCCCAGGCAAGGCCGACGGCGTTCCGGAGGCCTGTTGCAAATATGCGGCTTGTTCCGCCAGCGAGATCAATCTCATAGATCGCCGCCCGTCCCTCCTCGACGGCCATGCCGGCCTCACCGATGTTGCTAAGCGACCCGACGCCCGCATAGAGCTTCAAACCGTCGCGGCTGAGCAACAAGCTGCGCGTCCAGTGGCCGCCTGGCTTGAATCCGAGCAGCTTGGCTCCCGGACCATGGACTCTTCCTGTTCCCGCATCGTAGCGAAAGGCAACAACTCCATCGGTGTTGCCGACGTAAAAGGCGTCGCCGAGAAGCGCCATGCCGAAGGGCTGGTTGAGTCCGTCCAGGAAAAGCTCTGCGACTTCCGCGACGCCGTCTCCGTCTTCGTCCCGCAGCCGAGTGATGCGGTTTGCGCTGACGCCGATGGCGGCTGCGCGTTTGAGGGTGCTGATCATTGCGTAGTCGAAAAGTGACGTTGCAGGGCGGACTGCATTCGACGCTTCTGCGACCAGAACGTCGCCATTTGGCAGAACTTCAATCCACCTTGGATGCCGCAGGTTGACCGCGAACGCGTTGACTTTGAGACCCGCAGCGGCGATCGGCGTTCCCCCGTCCATCCACCCTCGGGCTGTCGGCATCTTGAGAGTAGGCAACCGGCCCTGCGGACTCGCGGCCGGGATCGTCGGATCTGTTCCCCACGCCGGTTCTGGTGAACCTTCCCGCGCGCGCCTTATCGCCACCATTGTCCCGCCGACCGCTGCGACGACGCGCGAGAATATTCCGGAGATGCTCATGATCGCCTGCCAATTCGTCGCCCTCAGGCTAGTCGAAGGCCGCCACCGTTGGAACAGGTCATGAAGCTATGCGCGTCTTGGGCAGAGTCAGGCGATCATGACGATCTCGGCGTCTGAGGGTTGTAGCCGCAGCATGCCGGCGGAAGGCGCGACCAGGCGGCGCCAATGCGGGACCATTGAGCGACCGCTCGGGCTGCTTTGACATCGGCAACGCAGGGTAACAGGATGGTTGAAGCTCGCGCCAGCCGGAGATAATCAAATGAGGAGGCGCACCGCTCTTGCCCTGTTTGGCGCCGCTGGCGCGGCCGCGATCGCTTCCCGTTCGGTTGCCCAGAGGCGCGATCGTCTCGTACGGCTGGGATATGTGGGCGTCAGCGCGAACGATCCTCAGCTCCGATGGATTCGACTGGGGCTGACGCGGAGCGGCTGGCTCGAAGGTCGCGATTATGTTGTAAGCGCTCGTTCCACGGGGCCCGAATTGAATCGTGTGCCGGCGCTGGTTGATGAGTTGCTGCGAGAGCGCATCGATATTCTTCTTACGGCGGGCCTTGCATCTTCCGTCGTGCCGATCGCGCAGCACGTCGTGCCCGTCGTCTTCGGCACCAGCAGCGACCCTGTGCGCGCTGGGATCGTGAAGAGCTTTGCTCTGCCCGGCGGCAATGCGACGGGCGTTTCACACATGGCCTATGATCTCGTCGGAAAACGCCTTCAGCTATTGCGTGACATTGCCCCGACTGTCCGTCGCGCCGCTCTGTTGTCGAGCCCTCAGCACGCCGGAGAAGAGGAGGAGCGGCGCGTGATTTTCGAGGCGGCCGGTCGACTCGAGCTTGAGCTTGTCCCCTACCATGTGAACTCGAAGGCGGAAATCACGGCGGCGATGGAGGCTGCTGTTTCCGCGAAGTGTGATTCCATCACCAGCTTTGCAGATCCGATCACACTAACCAACCGCGACATGATTGCCGCCAAGGCGCGGCAGCTCAATTGGGCAAGCACCTTTGGCCGTCGCGATTTCTGCGATGCCGGCGGGTTGGCGAGTTACGGGGCGAATTTTGCCGAAGCCAACGCCCGACTGGCGTACTTTGTGCAAAAGATTGCGGGAGGCGCACGCGCCGGGGAGTTGCCCGTCGAAGTGCCGACTGTCGTTGAAACTGTCGTCAATCGCAACACCGCCGCCGCTATCGGACTGACGTTGACTCCGGCCGTGCTCGCAAGCGCCGACGAATTGATCGAGTGAGTGTCATTGCGATTCGGCGCGCGACGCGTTAGCAAGGGCGCGCCAGTCTTTACGGCGAAGTCAAACCGGGAACAAATTGCAAATGGCAAAGAAAACAGCTCGTAAGAAACTTACGCGTCGTCGATGGACCAACGAGGATATTCGCACGCTCAAGAGCATGTCCAAAGCGCGTGCGCCGGCTGCTCGCGTTGCAAGGGCGCTGAAAAGGACTGAAGGCGCGACGCGTCAGAAGGCCTTTCAACTCGGACT
>JBEVKO010000258.1:0-8994 GCA_040509705.1 Beijerinckiaceae bacterium | reverse complement strand
GCTATGGCGGCGGACAGGCCATGTTCGGCGCGGCGGCGGCGTCGCTTGGCTTCAGCGCCGACGACGGCGCGCAATCAGAGCGCCAGGCGGACGATCCTTCGAGTTGGGGCAAGGTCGGCCGCAACGAACCTTGCCCGTGCGGATCAGGCAAGAAGTACAAGCACTGCCACGGGCAGTATGCGTGAGCGGTAAGGAGAGCGCTTCCGGAAGGCATGCGCTCTCTCAATCCATCTGCGGATCACGCTGCGGCGCACCGAACGCGGAATTCAGCGTTCAATTATTCTCAGCGCAAGTTGATCAGAATCGCATCTTCGCTTTGACGTCGCGCCAGAGTCGTTCCTCCAGCGCGCGACGTCCCGCCTGCGCCCCTTCTGGCGTTCCCAGTTTGCCGCCGCCTGCGAGGATCCACAGGGCCATCCACAGAAACCGCACATCGCGCGATGAGCGGCCGGGAAAGGTCTTCATCATGTCGCGTTCGGCGTCCTCGCAGCCGGCGTCGACCAGGCGGCGCTCGTCGGGAGTCGTCGGAAAACTCGCAACGCCGCCAAAGCCGGAGGCGAAGAGGTAGCTGCCGACATACCAGCTTGCGAGACCCATGAGCCGGCCGCGCTCGGCGGCGCGCCCGCCATACCAGGCGCCGAAAGCGATGAAGCCGATGAACGCGCCGGCGACGATTGCGGCGGGCCCGAGCATGCGAAGGACGGACGGCGACGGGCCGAACTCGATGGTGACCTGCCCCGTCACGGAAAAGACGACCGGAAGCGACGTGATATTCAGGGATTTCGGCAGGTAAGGCGCGAGATCAGTCTTGCCCTCCCAGGTGCAGCCCACCTTGAACAGGAGCGGCGTCGCGGAAATCTTGGCCCCGGCTTCGAAGGTAACTGACGCGTCGCCGCCTTTGCTGCGGAACGGCGTTGCAGCGACAGTCGCCTCAAGAGAGTCGCGAAAATTCTTGATCAGATCCTTTCCCGGCTTCCTGAGGTCCTCGAGCTTCACCTTGCCGCCGACCTGGACGGAGACGTCGTCGCTTAGCTTCCTTGTAAAGGCGACGCCGATTTCCTCTTTCGTCAGCCCTCCGCCCAATTCCCTTCCTGACTCGAGAAAGGCGACCTTTCCCTTGCCCGAGAGCGTGATCGTCCCGCGAATGACGCTGGTTTCGAAGCGATGCGGCGGGCCGCTGAGCTCGAATTCAAATCCGCCGGCCAGCAGGCCCTGTTCCGAAGGCGTCGGGGGGCCGATGATGATGATCGGCTCATCAAGCTCGATCACCTTCCTCGGCACGAAGATGAGAGCGCGGTTCCTGTCGCTTTCCCTGTATGTCAGCCCTGCGAATGAATAGTTCTTTTTGTCGGTCGTGGCCTGCGTGCAGCCGACGTAGTTTTTGAGATACCAGTTCACCTCGCCGAAATCAGTGGTGCGAAAGTTGAATTTCACCAGCTCGATGGGCTCAATCTGCATGCCTTTTTTCTTCAGAGCGTCGGCGATGGTGTAGAAGCTTTCGCGACCCTTGTTGGTAAGGGGATAGGGCTTCGGCGTCCGTCCGAGTTCATCGACGGTCGGCGGCCAAGGCGCCTTCGTCGTCGGAATCTTCTCGATTGGCATGATGTGAGGCCTCCACCGGCAGGCGCTCCAGCAGCGCCCGCTCGATGGACGGGGACCTTGTCGGGGGCCCCGCTCGCTGGCTGTCCCGGAGGAAACATCCGATCGCCGACGTGTGCGGGGGCGCACTGTCGAGCGCCGTTTCGACGCAAAGCGCATCCAGTTCCCAACCAAGCGCTCGCGCAAAAACGCCGCGGCCGGTGAAGGCGGAAGCCTATCGGAGCAACAAAGGACCGAGTTGGGAGGACGCTACAGCGCGATTGCAACCTCAGAAACGCAGTTGGCGGGGTCCTGGGGGCTTGTCGCGGCAATAGGTGTTTCGGCTCACGAAACTGGCCTATCAACCATCTTGCGCTCCTTTTTTTCGCCCGCTAGTAGGTTGCCCATGCGTCTACCTTGTCTTGCTTCCCTCGCCATTCTGGCCCTGTCCGTCGCCCCCGCCGCCGCCAAAGAGATCGTCCGCTACAAGGGCCCCGGGTCCCCCGGATCGATCGTGGTGAAGCAGCAGGAGCGCCGGCTTTACCTCGTCCAGGACGACGGCACCGCCATTCGCTATCCGGTGGCGGTTGGCAAACCTGCCAAGCAATGGGGCGGCGAAACCGAGGTAATGGGCAAGCATGTCGAGCCTGCCTGGTCGCCCCCTGATGAGATCAAGGCCGATAACCCGGCGCTGCCGGACGTCATTCCGGGCGGCTCACCCCGCAATCCGATGGGCGCCCGGGCCCTGACCCTCACGGGCGGCGGACAATACGCCATTCACGGGACCAATCGCCCCAACTCGATCGGGACGTTCGCATCCTATGGGTGCATCAGGATGTTCAATGAGGACATCATCGATCTTTATGATCGCGTGAAGGTCGGAACGCCGGTCATCGTCACCCGCTGAAGGGGCGGGCCGAAACCGCGGCTGAGGCTTAGCGGTTCATCGCGGCGAGCGCATTGATGTATTTCGGCGGGTACATCAAAGTGTCGGTGGGGGCCTGCAGGCCCATGTGCAGGGCGATGTCGCGCACAAACGCGTTGCAGTTGTAAAGCGCCGCGTGCCAGAGCGGCGAGCTTCTCTTCTTTTCTTCGATGAACGCCGCGACGTCCCGGTACTCGGCTTCCGTCAGCAACACGCGAAATCGGGCGGAGATATACTCATCCTCGAGATCGCCATCGCTCGGACCCGTCTCGGCGGGCACGAACATGAGATGGCCGACGGTCCAGAGTTGCGGGCCTTCGCCCTTGGGATGAAGGCCGGCGACCTGATCGGCAGTCACTTGGCCGATCTGGCCCCTTGAATTCAGACGGCCATGGACGAGGAACGTGTGGCCATAGCTCAACGCATAGCGCGAGCGAAATTCGACGTAAAAGGGCCTTCCAACCGCAGAAGCCGCACTCCGCTTCGAAGCGGAGCGCGGCGACTCGCGGCCTTGTGCCCCGGCTGCGAAGGCAGTCGAAACAATCAATAACGCACCCGCCGTCAGGTGACGACGAGTCAGGGATCCAGGGGACATCTCGATCTCCTAGCCGATAGCTGCCTTCTGCAGCCAACCCCCGTCCGCGGAACCCAAGGCCCCGCGGAGCGCCAGCCAGACGGAGACGAGCGTCAGCCCTTGGTGACGATCGGAGCGGCTGCTGGAGGAGGAGCTTTCCCCTTGCCCTTGCCAACTGCACAACCGGCCGCCGACAGAACGGCAACGCTAGCCAAAATTACGAAGAGAACTTTCATAGGGTGAGGCCCCTTCCAGCTTGTGGACGCGCATGTGAAGTCGAAACTACCGTGGCCGCATATGCCAAAATGGAAAGTCGAATCGACCTTTGGCGCAACGCCTGAAATTAAAAATGGTTGCGTCGCCCAAATCAAGGTTTGGCGTGCAGTTTGGGTAACAACCTGCCGGTAACCTTCATATACTCTCGGTACTCATCCCCAAACTGTTGTAACATAAGGCTTTCTTCGGCGTCGACCCGCAGGAAATAAAGGGTTCCAAAGCCCAAAATTCCCGAGAGTCCGGCTATCAAATTGGGCAGTAGTAGCGCTTGAGCAACACCAAAAAGCCAGAAGGCCACGTACATCGGGTGGCGAACCCGCCGATATGGACCCTCTCGCACCAGCCTGTGCCCCTGTCGCAACTCGAGCGACACTGACCAGTTCCGGCCCAGCGCCCGGTGGGTGGTCCAGAACATGCAAAGGGCCGCCACCGCGACCCCGACGCCCAACCAGGCCTGAAGGGGGCGGAAGGGGTAGTCGGCGAATTTGGGCCAGCCGATTGCAACATAGATGAACGGAATAATTCCCAGTCCGGTCAACGAAATGAGGAGCCGCAGAACATCGCGCCAGTCCTTGGCGCTGCTCGCCACCGGCGTGCGACGGGCACGCCGCTCGTGCGGAATGCGTAGGACATACCAGCCAACTGCGAGGATGACATAGGCGATTTTCGCAATCGTCGGAGTCATGGCGGGCTCGCCTCGGGCTGTTGGCTTGTGGTCGTCGCCGGCAGCGCACCAGCCGCGTCCAGCAGGGTCACCGCGCCCTCGGCCGACGTCGCAAGCGCTTCCGCCGAGAACGGACCGCAAACGAACATGTAGTAGTCATAGGCGTTGCGCAGGTCGTTGCCGCTGATGAACTGGCGGTGGATGCGGAAGAAGTTGCGCCAGATCCGCCGGAACTCTTTCGGCGTCAGCATCCGCCGAATGCTCACATGGCGAACCACCGGCTTGCCGATGTCGGGAAGCCCCATGGCGGGCAGGGGCTCGGTCCGGAAGAAGTTCATAATGTCGATGCGCGCCTGGAAGTCGGCCCAGAATATCGCTTCGTTGGACGCGACGCGGAAGGTCGCGGCGCGGAAGTCCCGAGCGCCGGGATGCAAGCCGATCTTCAGAATAGAGGAACCGATCGACAGCACCGCCGACCGCGTTCTCAGCTTCCCGAGTTCCGCTCCTTTTTGCACGACCCGGTCAAACAATTCGATCGCGAGGACCGCGCCAAGGCTGTGCCCGATAACGACGATCTCATCGGCGGTTTCCGCGACTGCGACGGAGATAAAGCGATCGGCCAGCTGATCGAGACGCGCGCCAAGCTCGGGATCGCCGCGACGAAGATAGTCGACCGAGAATATCCAGTCCGCGAAAAGGTGGTGCAGCAGAAAAATCTTCTTCCCCAAATGCGCGAAGAGTGGAAAGGCGACGCAGGCGACGACAAGGCCCAACCATAGCGAGCCGCTTAGCGAAGTGGCCAACCATCCGCCCGTGACCGCCAGCAGGACGATCCCTGCAAAGAGCGCCAGCGGGTAAATAAAGAAGATCGCGTAGCGCCAGTTCGTGCGCAAATACGCAAACAAAACTCCGTGCCAGAAGAAATGACCGATCGCGAACAGTCCGCATGAAAGCCAGCGCCACATGGGAACCGCCAGCGCAGGTCCTATCAGATCGTCCCACCGGGCCAGATGATAGTGCGTGGTGACGCTCCAGTTCGGCCCTTTCGTCTCAATGTCCCACGCCGCCTGGTCGAACGAAAATTCGGGCTTGGACGCCTCGGCGTCTACTGACCAAGTCCGCTTAAATCGTTGGAGTTCGCGAACGAACCGATCATAGGCCCGCGAGGCGGGGACGTTCTCGTAACCAGCGATGTGGAAGACGATTCTTTCCCTGACCAACTCGTTTCCCCCGGCCAAGTATGGCTCCCTTCGCAGGCTGCGCGGTCGCGTTCAGGGAACCAAAACCGTGCGAGCTTTTGAGTCGCCAACATACTATCCGGGCGCAGAGCGTCCAATGCGCAAGTTCAGGGAGCCGACGGCATTCGCACGCCTTTCGTGTGACCGCCGATGCGCGCGCGACACATGACCGTCGGCAAAACGGGCCGCCGCGGGACGCCTCCAAAGCCGACCGGCCGGGCGTCCTTTGGGAACAACCCTGCCGGGCGCGCGTTTCGGTGTGAATGAGCGTCACTTCCCTTCTGCTTCGAATTTTCAAGCCTTATGAAACCTCTGAAGGCATTCGCGCCGACGAAAAGCTGACGCGCTTCGCCTGGCGGACCAGCGGGGCGCATCAGATTTACGTCGGCGTCCTCGCGGTCGCCGTCGCGCTGCTGAACTTCGCGCCCATAGATCTTCAACGGCGAATCGTCGACGGACCGATCGCCAACAAGGACGTCGCAGCGCTCGTCTGGCTCGGCGCGATCTATCTTGGCGTCGTTCTCATCCAGGCCGCGCTCAAATATTGCCTGATGGTGTACCAGAGCTGGGTGAGCGAAAGCGCCATCAAGATCTCACGGGAGCAGCTCGTGGCCATCGCCGCGAAGCGCGCTAGTCTGCATGAGGGGGGTGCGGATGGCGACACGGTCGTAGCGGGCGACACGGTCAATGTGATCGGGCGCGAGATCGACGCTGTCGGCGGATTCGTCGGAACGAGCATCTCCGAATTCGTGGTCAATCTCACCTTTCTCGTCGTGATCGCCGGCTACATGCTCTACATCCAGCCGACGATCGCCGTCGTCAGCGCAATCTTTCTTGCCCCGCAGACAATGGTCGCGCCCTACATGCAGGCCAAGCTCAACAAGCTCTTCGAGCGGCAAGTCGGATTGGTGCGCAAGCTCGGCGACGAAACCGTGCGTCAGGCGGCAAGCGATCCGGACAAGCCAGGCGATGAATTCCGCACCATTCTTGCAATCTTTCGCAACCGCCTGCGCTTCTACTTCCTCAAATACGGACTGAAGACGCTCCTGAACATCGCCAACGCGATGGGGCCTTTGACGGTTTTGCTGGTCGGTGGATACATGGTCATCCATGGGCAATCAACGATCGGCACCGTGGTGGCTTTCGTTTCGGGATTCGAGCGCCTCTCTTCGCCGCTGCGCGACTTGTTGAACTTCTATCGCGAGTTTGAGCAGGCCAAGGTCCAGCACCGGATGATCACGGAGTGGATCAATGCGGATGGAAATTCGCAACCGGCCCTCCGCGTGTCGGCGTAGCAATCCTTTCCAGGTGGGATCGCTACGCCGCTTATGTGAAGGGCGGCTCGCCAACGCGCCCTGTCCTCTGATAGCCTCGGCGGCGATCAGAGTTCCATGGGGATTGGATGGCCGAAGTCACCGACAATGCGGCGCTTAATCGCTTCGAACTCCACGTCGATGGCCATGTCGCCTTCGCGGCCTATGAATTGGCGCCGGGCGTCGTCACCTTCACCCATACGGTCTCTCCGAAGGAGCTGCAGGGTCGCGGCGCCGGTTCGAAGCTGGCGCGGGGGGCGCTCGACATGGTGCGGTCGCGAGGCCTGAAGGTCATGGCGAAATGCCCGTTCATCGCCGCGTTCATCCAGAAGAATCGGGAATATCAGGACTTGCTGACATAGCGGCTCCCGCCAGATGAAAGCCGATGCAAAGGCAAGCCGGTCCACCCATGAATCCCGCGCTCATTTCGGAATCGATCACGTCATGATGGATTTCCATCAAGATCGTTGTGATCTAGCGATTGACGGGCATGCGCGTTCTGTCCGCCGCCCTTCGACGCGCGGCGCGGCGTGACAGCATGTTCAGCCCCTCGATCAGCGCCGAGAAGGCCATCGCCGCGTAGATGTAGCCCTTGGGCACTGCCGCGTGGAAGCCCTCGGCGATGAGCGTCATGCCGATCATGAGCAGGAAGGCGAGCGCCAGCATGACGATGCTGGGATTGCGGTTGATGAAATTCGCGAGCGGGGTCGCGGCGAACAGCATCACCCCGACCGTCACGAGGATGGCGATGATCATGATGGCGATATTCCTCGTCATGCCGACGGCGGTGATGATCGAGTCGATCGAGAACACCATGTCCAGGACGAGGATCTGGCCGATCGCCGCGGCGAACCCCATCGTCGCCTTCCCGCTGAACATATCCTCGTGCGGATCTGGATCGACATTGTGGTGGATCTCTTTCGTCGCCTTCCACACGAGGAAGAGGCCGCCGAGGATAAGGATGATGTCGCGCCAGGAGAGTCCCTGACCAAGAATGGTGATGATCGGCGTGGTCAATTGCACAATGAGGAAGATGGAGCCGAGCAGCGCCAGACGCAGCACCAGCGCGGCGCTGATGCCGATAAAGCGGGCGCGCGCGCGTTGATGCTCGGGTAGCTTGTTGGTCAGGATGGAGATGAAGATGAGAGTGTCGATGCCCAGCACGACCTCCATCACGATCAGAGTCGCGAGCGCCACAAGATTGGCCGGGTCGGTGAAAATTGCGAGGAGATCAGGCATCAGCATCGTCCGAAGCACTGGAGCGCGACGGACTTATGCCATCGCGGCAAGCGCGATGTCGAGCGCAAGAAGTAGACGCCGCGTCAGAGCGAGAAGGCGCGCAATCGCTGATCGAGCGATTTCATGCGCCGATCATATGAACGCCAACTCACGCGGCTCGCGAGCTTCACGCCGCGCGACAGCCGGCGCGCCGCCTGCTGCGTGCCGATCGCGACGCCCATGCGGAAATTATCCTGCCGAAAACCGAATGTCGGCTCGGGGACTTCGCCGGTCACGGGGTAACCGATGCTTGCGAGATGCGTGCGCGCGGCGACGCAGTAGCGCACGGACAGAACTGAAAAGCGCGTCTCGTTATGGCCGGCGCGATACTTCATCAGCGCGGTGCAAAGATCGCCGCTCGCGAGCTTCCAGGCCTCGGCGAGGTAGCGAACGCCGAGTTTGATGTTGGTTTCTGGATCGGCGAGCGCAGCCCCGTCGCCCAAGAATCCCATCAGCTGCGCGGTCGGCGGCATCACCTGCATGAGGCCTATTTCGCCCGCCGCGCCGCGAGCGGCTGGTCGGTAGGCGCTTTCGATTTTCATCACCGCGTCGGCGATGGCCGGAGGCAATCCGCGGGCTTCCGCTTCGCGCGCGGCGATGGCGCGGAAGATGTCGGCCGGCCGGGGCGGAGTATAGGGCGGCTCGGCGCGCGCGGAAGGCGCGAGCAGGATGACTGCGAGAATCGTTGCGGAGGAGATCGGAAACCGGCGCATGCCGGCCCTCTCACTGGGACTGGGTGAAGGCGCTCTTTGCGGTGGCGTCGGCGCGCTGACCGTTCCGCCGCGGCGGCAGCGGAATGGCCTCTTCGCGTGCCGCCTGTTCTTCCTTCGTCGATCCGCCGAGCCCGACTGCGCCAAGCAACCGGCCGAACATGCTCTTCTCCTGCGGCGCGGCGGCGGGCGCCGGGGTCGCGGCGGCTGCGACGGACGGCGCCGCCCGAGCCGCCGAAGCGGCGACGGGGGTTGATTGAGCCGATGCGACCTGAACCGGCTTCGGGGTCTGGTTCAAAGGCTTCCCGTCGGGTCCGATTGGGATGGCCTTCTCGGCGCCGATCGCTTCGGGGGGGCTCATTTCCAGCTGCGCCGTGCGGGTCGACGTGTTCGCGGCGACGCTCATCAGGGTTTCGGTACCGGCGGCGCCCGCGTAGG
>JBEVKO010000257.1:0-8297 GCA_040509705.1 Beijerinckiaceae bacterium | reverse complement strand
TCGACGTCTCGGCGAGCTTCGTCATGGAAGAGATGAAGCGGACGACCGAGGTGCCGCTGACTTTCGTGTGAGGCCGCCTAAAAGGCGCGATAACTTGTCATCGCTACATACGGCCCGGCCTTTTTCCCCCTCTCCAGGGACAAGCCAGCAGAGGCGCGGATTCTGTAGCCGCGCCAGGCGAATTCCGACCAATGTGCGCCGAGATTCGTCCAGGCGCCGCGAGGATGGACGGAGAACGAAGCTTCCGGGCCGAGAAAGCCCCATGTCTCCTCGCCGATCCCGATCTGCCAGCCGAACGATGCGCGCGCCCAGAGATCAAGTTTCGCGCTTCCGGCGGCGAGGCTCGCCGTGACGAGGGCCGAGGGCCAGGGATGCGACCACCAGTCGATCTGGAGCCGAACGCCTGCCCGCCTTTCGTTTCGCACGACTGCGCCGTTGCGATCGAGCGCCATTTCCCGGAAGAATTCCGGGCCGATGAGAAAACTGAAGGTGCCACTGGCGATGGGCGCTTCGACCCCTGCGAAGAGCCGCCAATAGGAGTTCTGCCGAAAGCTTTCCCTCGGCGACGCAACCTCGCGTCGCTCCCTCCAGACGCCGCCCCCCGAAACTCCTGCGAGGATGAAGCGATCCTCCCCGAGCGGACGGAAGGGTCTCAGCTTGAAACCGCCTGAAGAGCGGCTCTGCGAAAGATCGCCCTCCTGTCCGGAAAACAGCACGAAGGCGGAGGGCTTCGGCGTTGGCGTTAGCCCGGTCCCGCCCAAGAGGATGGATAGGAGCGACTCTTCCTCTTCCGCACGCGCGACGCCAGCCGCGCTCGATGCGACCAAAAAAGCCAAAACCGCAATTCCTCGCGACACACGCCCCTCCGGGCGCTACCTCAAAAACCGATGGCGACGGGAGCCCCGCCAGAATGGCCCCATCGAACGCCACGCCCGCCACGCTTGCAAGAGCAACTCTCAAATGCCGCAATTTTCACCCGCACGCTTGCCATGTGGCACGCGCATTGCTCAGAATTGCCTTATCATCCGTGTGAGGAGGCGTTGTGCAGGTGGCGTTCGACGAAATGGGCCGGGGCTCAAACCTGCGCGAACCCTACGCGCAGCTGTCGCGCTGGCTCGATCAAGCCTCGACTGACATGCTCAACACCCGCCGCAGCCAGGCGGAGTATTTCTTCCGCCGCATCGGCATCACCTTTGCGGTCTACGGCGAGGCGGAATCCACTGAGCGGCTTATTCCCTTCGATATCATACCGCGGGTCCTCGCGTCCTCGGAATGGAGAACCCTGGAGCGCGGCCTGATCCAGCGCGTCAACGCGCTCAACGCGTTCCTGCGCGACGTCTACGGCAAGAAAGAATGCATTCGCGCCGGCATCGTGCCCAGCGACTTGATCTACCGCAATCCGTATTTCCGGCCCGAGATGGACAGGTTCGAGGCGCCGCACGGGATCTATTGCCACATCGCGGGCATCGATATCGTCAGGATCGATCCCCACAACTTCTATGTGCTCGAAGACAATGCGCGCACGCCATCGGGCGTGTCGTACATGCTCGAGAACCGCGAGGTAATGATCCGGCTGTTTCCCGAATTGTTCAGCGAGAACCGGGTCGCGCCGGTTGAGAATTATCCGGACAACCTTCTGGCGAGCCTGCGTTCAGTCGCGCCGGCGCGCGCCGCGAGTGATCCGACAGTCGTCCTGCTCACGCCCGGCCAGTATAACTCGGCGTTCTATGAGCATTCCTTCCTTGCCGACAAGCTCGGCATCGAGCTCGTTGAGGGCACCGATCTCTTCGTGCGCGACGACGTCGTGTACATGCGCACGACCGAAGGACCTCAGCGTGTCGACGTCATTTATCGGCGCGTCGACGATGATTTCCTTGATCCGCTCGCCTTTCGTCCCGACTCGGTGCTGGGCGTTCCCGGCCTGATGGGCGCGTACCAGCGCGGCAACGTCACGCTCGCCAACGCGGTTGGAACCGGCGTCGCCGACGACAAGGCTGTCTACAGTTACATGCCCGAGATCGTGAAGTTCTATACGGGCGAAGACCCCGTGTTGAAGAACGTGCCCACCTGGCGATGCCGCGAAAAGGACGCGCTCGCGCACGTGCTTGACCATCTCGGCGAACTCGTCGTCAAGGAGGTTAACGGGTCGGGCGGATACGGAATGCTCGTCGGCCCGCACGCGACGAAAGACCAGATCGAGACGTTCCGTCGGCGCTTGAAGCATGAACCGGACAACTACATAGCGCAGCCGACCCTTTCGCTGTCGACCTGCCCGACATTCACGAAGTCCGGAGTGGCGCCGCGACATGTCGACCTGCGGCCGTTCGTCCTTTCCGGAGCCGACAAGGTGCGCATCGTGCCCGGCGGACTGACGCGCGTCGCCATGAAGGAAGGCTCGCTAGTTGTGAATTCAAGCCAGGGCGGCGGCACCAAAGACACATGGGTGCTGGATGTATAGGCGTTTCTGGCGGCCCATATGCTGAGCCGCACCGCTGACAGTCTCTTCTGGATGTCGCGCTACATCGAGCGGGGTGAAAACCTCGCCCGGATTCTCGACGCCGCGACTCGTCTTGCGGCGCTGCCTGCGTCCTATGGCGGCACTCACAACGAGTGGGAGAGCGCCATTCTCACCGCCGGCGCCGACGAGCCGTTTCACCGCATCTACAAAGACGCCAACGAAAAGACCGTGCGCGACTTCCTCTGCTTCAGCGAGGAGAACCCAGCTTCGATCCGTCACTGCATTGAAATCGCGCGCATGAACGCCCGGGCGGTGCGAACGGCGATCACGACGGAAATGTGGGACGCAATCAACGGAGCATGGCTCGATCTCAAGAAGTATGATGGCAAGCGCATGGATCGCGAGGAGTTCACGCGGTTTCTGGAATGGGTCAAGAACGTGTCGCTGGTCGTCGACGGATCAGCCTACCGCTCCATGTTGCGTCGCGACGAATACTGGTTCACACGGCTCGGACTCTACATCGAACGGGCCGACAACATGCTGCGCCTTCTCGATGTCAAATATCATGTGCTTCTGCCGGTCAGTGAAAGGGTCGGCGGCACGCTCGACTATTTCCAATGGTCATCTCTCCTCCGCTCGGTATCGGCGCTGACCGCCTATCACTGGGTCTATCGTGAAAGCGTGAAGCCATGGCTCGTGGCTGACCTTTTGACGCTCAACCGCGAGATGCCGCGGTCGTTGTACAGCTCTTATGAGAATCTCGTGCGCTTTCTCGACCAGCTTGCGCGCCAGTACGGCCGGATCGGGCCGAGCCAGCATATGGCCCGCGCTACGCTCGCCCGCCTCGACAACACCAACATTGAGGCGATCTTCCAGTCAGGGCTGCATGAGTTCATCGATCAGTTTATACTCGACAACAACGCCCTCGCCTCCACGATCCAGGAGCAGTATTTGGTCTAGCTGCGCGATCGATCCAAGCAACAATAGAGAGCGGCCGAATTGGGAGTTGGCTGACGCCGCCAGGGACTAAAACGCATGCGTATCTCAATTTCCCACACCAACCAGTTCCGCTATGCGAGGCCGGCGAAAGGCGTGATCCAGACGATCCGCATGACTCCGCGCAACCATGCGGCTCAGCACGTCGCGCGCTGGCGCGTCGAGATCGACGCCGACGCGCGCCTGCGTCAGGGCGAAGACGCTTTCGGCAATGTCGCCCACACACTTGACGCCACAGGGCCGATCGAAGGCCTATCGATCCATGTCGAGGGAGAGGTCGAAACCCGCGACGCCGCCGGCGTTGTTTCAGGCGCCACGGAGCGCTTTCCGGCTGAGTTTTTCTTTCGCTCGACTGATTTGACTGCGCTCACGCCCGAAATGGCGGACTATGCGCAGGAGGCGCGGCGCGCGTGCGGTGAGCAGCGCGACTTTCTCAACGTTATGCATGGCCTCATGTCCGCGCTTCATCGGGACATCGCCCTGAATCTTGATCCGGCCGAAGCCGGTGGCAAGGCCGTCGACGCGTTTCAGGCGAGGCGAGGCGCCGGCGCGGATCACGCACATATTTTCTGCGCCATGGCGCGACATCTTGGCGTCCCCGCGCGCTTCGTCTCCGGCTATTTCCGCCGCAGCGACGACAAAGCCGGCGACGCCGCCGGCCACGCCTGGGCCGAAGTGAACATCGGAGGCCTCGGTTGGGTCGGCTTCGATGCGGCGAACAACGTTTGCGCGACTGAGGCGCACGTCCGGGTCGCAGCGGCGCTCGACCAGCTCGGCGCGGCGCCCGTGCGCGGCAGCCACATCGGCGGCTCCGAAGAGACGCTCAGCGTCGTGATCAAGATCATGCAACTCCAGATGCAGTCGTGACGGTTGGCGGCCCCGCTCACGCGGCTTATAAGCCCACTTCGTCAGAAACGGCGGAACCGATGACCTATTGCGCGGGCGTGCTCGTCAAGGAAGGACTTATTCTCGTGGCCGACACCCGCACCAATGCGGGCCTCGACAATATTTCGACCTTTCGCAAGCTGCAGGTCATTGACCAGCATCCCGACCGCATTCTTCTCCTCGCGACCGCCGGAAACCTGTCGGTGACCCAATCGGTTCTGGGTTACCTTGCCGAAGGCGTCGAAAATCCGTCGACTCAAGAAATCGAGACGCTCGGCAGCGTGCCGACGCTGTTCCGCGCAGCCCAGCTCATCGGCAACGCGGTTCGCAAGGTCAGGGACATCGATTCCGAAGCGCTGGCCGCAGCCGATGTCCGCTTCGATGTGTCGCTTCTCTTCGCTGGGCAGATACGCGGGGGCCCGATGCGGCTCTTCATGATCTACTCCGCGGGCAATTTCATCGAGTGCGGCGCCGATGCGCCTTTCCTGCAGATCGGCGAGCACAAGTACGGCAAGCCGATCCTCGATCGCGCTGTAGCCTTCTCCACAGATATTTACGATGCGCTCAAGATCGCGCTGATCTCGATGGATTCGACGATGCGCTCAAATATCGCAGTCGGACTTCCGATCGACATCGCGCTCGTGCGCCGCGACGCGAGGAAGCCCGAGCTGGTGCACAGGATTGACGCGGGCGAACCCTACTTTCATGATTTGCGCGAACGCTGGTCGGCGGCGCTCAGACAGGCCCACATCAACATTCCGCGTCCGCCTTACACCGGCGTCGAATCGACGCGGCGCGCGGCTTTCTAGAAAATCGCCATCGCTCCCGCGACAATCGCCGCGACGAAGCCGACGCTGATTGCAATTCCAAACGCGCCGACGGCCAGTCCGACAAGCACGACTGCGCCGTCGCGCTCGGTGACGCCGATGCCGACAAGCGCGATCGCAATTCCGAGCGGAATCTGCCCGACGATCGGCGCGGCCACTAGAAGCGCCGCCGCGAACAGAAACAGGCCGATGGCGACGACGCGCAATCCCGGCTGTTGGGTGATCGCGGTCGCGCGCGGCGAGAGGTATCTTTCGACGCGCAGGATGAAGGGCCTTGCCCGCTCGACCACGCGCGCTGCGTCGGCGCTGTCGACGGACCAGTCGAGCAGAGCGCGCGGCAGCCAGGGCGAACGTCGGCCGGCCATCATCTGGACGGCGAGAAAGGCGATCAGAAGCCCGCACAGCAACGGAACCGGCGGCACCATCGGGATGCAGTTGGGCAGCGCCAGCAGCAGCATCATCAGCGCAAAGGCGCGCTCGCCCAGCGTATCGAGGACTGAACGCAGCGTAAGCCTGTCTCTCGGACTGGCGGCGGTCAGCCCGGTAAGGATGTCGGAAATGGCTTGGGTGGACACTGAGGGGGCGCTTGGGACGGTTCGGCCGTCAGCTAGCAGGCCCGCTCCCCTGAGCCAAGTGCGGCGTGAATGCGCCTAGTGAACCGTGATCTCTGCGCCGATCGCCTTGAGTTCGGTCGGCTTGATGAGACTTGAATGGCCGACGAGGACCTCGAAGATCGGCCCGTCCAGCGTTCGACGCCAGAATTCGAGAAATTTACGCAGCTCTGGAAAACGGGGCGCCAGATCGTAGTCCTGCCAGACATAGGACTGCAGAATGCGGGGATGGTCCGGCAAGCGGTAGAGGATCCGGGCCGTCGTCAGCCCGTAGCCCTGCATCTGGCGCGCAAAATCGCGAGTGACCATGGACAACTCCATCGTCGGCGCCGGCCGGGAAGCCGGCTTAGGGTCGATGATCGACCCATCCGGTAAAAAGATAATTACGCAATTTTCGTTCCGCAGTGCGCGGCGTCACATGAGGCGAAGCCCCTTCAGGCTCGCATGCCCGTCGCGCCCGACGATGATGTGATCATGCACCACGACGCCGAGCGACTTGGCGATCGTATCGATCTCGCGGGTCATGCGGATGTCGGCCTGGCTGGGCGTCGGATCGCCGGACGGGTGATTGTGGACGAGTATGATCGCCGTCGCCGACAGTTGGAGCGCGCGCTTGATGACTTCGCGCGGATATACCGGGGTATGATCGACCGTGCCCGTCTGCTGCAGTTCGTCGGCGATCAGCTTGTTGCCTTTGTCGAGAAAGAGAATCCGGAACTGCTCGACCTCGGCGAAACCCATCGCGGCGCGGCAATAGTCGATCACCTGCGACCAGGACGACAGGATCGGGCGCCCGCGGATCTCACTCTTCAGCGCGCGTCCGGCGGCCGCCGCAATCACCCGAAAATTCGTGGCGACGATGTCGCCGACCCCCTCGAACTCCATTAGGCGCGACTGGGGTGCGGCGAGCACGCCGGCGAAGGAGCCGAACGTGACGAGCATGTCCTTCGCCAGAGCTTTCACGTCGCGGCGCGGCACGACCAGGGTCAACAGCAGTTCGAGCAGCTCATAGTCATCGAGCCCGTCCGGTCCGACGGTGACCAAGATAATGCGGGTCGCCGTCGTCCTTGCTCATATTGCCGGTGGATAGGGAGGAAACCTGAAGCCGCGTGGCGACAGCGTGAATATTTCAACGCCCTTGTCCGTCACGCCGACCGTGTGCTCGAATTGCGCCGAGAGCGAACGATCGCGCGTCACCGCGGTCCAGCCATCGGCGAGGATCTTCACGTGCGGCCGACCGAGATTGATCATCGGCTCGACTGTGAAGAGCATTCCGGCCTTCAACTCCGGCCCTTCGCCGCGCCGCCCGTAATGTAGAACGTTGGGCTCGTCGTGAAAAAGCCGGCCGAGTCCGTGGCCGCAAAAATCGCGCACCACCGAACAGCGCTCGGCTTCGGCGTAGGTCTGGATCGCATGGCCGATATCGCCGAGATGGGCGCCGGGTTTGATCTGCGCGATGCCGTGCATCATCGCTTCATGCGTCACCTCGACAAGACGCTCGGCGCGGCGCGGAACTTTTCCAACGCAGTACATGCGGCTGGAATCGCCATGCCACCCGTCGAGGATCAGCGTGAAGTCGATGTTGACGATGTCGCCTTCTGCGAGCGGCTTGTCATTCGGCTGCCCGTGGCAGACCACATGATTGATCGAGGTGCAGCAGCTATAGCGATACCCGCGATAGTTCAGCGTCGCAGGATAGGCGCCGTGATCCATCGCGAAGTCGAAGACGAACTTGTCGATCGCCTGCGTCGGAACGCCCGGCTTGACCATATCGCCGACGAGGTCGAGCGCCTCAGCCGTCAGCCGGCCGGCCTTTCGCATGCCGTCGAAAGCCCCGGGCCCGTGTATCTTGATGACGCCGGGCTGGCGGACCGGCGAGGACGCGACATCGAGAAAATTCATGGATCGGATGTGGCGTCCGTCGCCGCTTGCGTCAAGTCGGCGAGGATCGGGACCGCCTGTGCGATCCGGATCTCCCGTTCGGTCACGGTGCAGACATGGGCGAGAGCTTCGACGCCCTGACGACGCGCCAGCGCGAAGGCCCGCGCATAGCTGGGGTCGATGTCGTGCGCCAGTGTGAAGCAATCCGCGTCCATCTGGATGACGAAGAGCATGATCGCTCGCATCCCAGCCTGCGCCATCGCGGCGAGGTCCGCCAGATGCCGCGCGCCCCGCGCCGTCACGCTGTCCGGAAATTCGGCGACGCCGGGCTTTCGCATCAGATGGACGTTCTTGACCTCGAGATAGCAGTCCGGTCGATCCATCGCCCCGAGCACGAAATCCACCCGGCTTCGCTCACCGTACCGCACCTCGCGGCGGACGGATGTATAGCCTGCGAGTTCGGGAACGGCGCCGGCTTCCAGCGCCTCCGCGACCAGCCGATTCGGCAGCGAAGTGTCGATGCCCACGAGTTGCGGACCCTTCCAGCCGAAATCCGCCTCGACTAGCATCCACCCGTGGGGAAGTTTGCGGTTCGCCTTGTCGCTTTTGTGCAGGTAGACCCGCGCGCCCTCGCTTGCG
>JBEVKO010000256.1:0-3258 GCA_040509705.1 Beijerinckiaceae bacterium | reverse complement strand
GGGCGGATGACGGAGAGAGGTGCGGCTGGCATGATGTTTCCTGTGACGTTTGGAAACGAACTCAGGGATTGCGCCGGTCGTCGGGCTGAGCTTGCGCCTCGGTCAGGCCGCGCTATATAGTTCAACTTTGAACATCATTGTTCAACAATGAACAAAAGGCAAGCGAAAATGGCCCAACGGGGCATGCTGGGTGGGAAGGTCGGCTCTGAGGATGCCGCATGGGGGCCGAAGCCGTGGGAGATGCCCCGGTTCCGCAACTGGATCGCCGTGGCGAGGGTGTACCAGCTTGTCTGCAAGTCGATGACGGAGGCGCTGGCGTCGCTCGATTTGAAGCTTCCGCACTACGACATCCTCGCGACGATCGCCCGCTGGCATGATCTTTCCCAGCAGGAGCTCGCCAACCGCCTGCTCGTCGGCCGCTCCAATCTCAGCATGCTCTTGCCGGAGCTGGAGGCGCGCGGGCTCGTCGAGCGCGTTCCCGATGCGCAGGACAAGCGCGTCAGGCGGTTGCGGCTGACGCCCAAAGGCAAGGCGCTCACGCTCAAGGCCATTGCGCTTCATGTTGCGGTGATCGAGCGCATGATGAGCGTCTGCAGCGAGGACGAGTGCGATGCGGTCGGCGACGCCATGCGCCGCATGCGCGCGGAGCTTCTCAAGACGCCATGACGACGCCGGCTTGCGGTCGCCTGCGCCGCCTGCCATAAGCCGCGCCGTTTCAAGAACCTCCGATGCGGGCCGGCTTCCAATCCGGCGACGCCGCGCGGGGGCCACATGCAAGGGGTCCAAACCATGGCGGCGATGATGGCAGGCGGCTTCAAGCCGCGCGTCTTCTCGGGCATGCAGCCCACCCACACCCTCCATCTCGGCAATTATCTCGGCGCGCTGGTGCGCTGGGTCGAAATGCAGGCGACGCACGAATGCATCTATTGCGTCGTCGATCTGCACGCGATCACGATCGCGCAGGATCCAGCCGATCTGACGCGCGCAATTCGTGAAGTCGCCGCGGCCTACATCGCCACGGGCGTCGACCCCAAGCGTTCGATCATCTTCAACCAGAGCCAGGTGGCCGAGCACGCCGAACTCGCCTGGGTCTTCAACTGCGTCGCGCGTCTCGGCTGGCTGAACCGCATGACGCAGTTCAAGGAGAAAGCCGGCAAGGACAGGGAAAACGCATCGATCGGCCTCTATGATTATCCGGTGCTCATGGCCGCGGACATCCTCGTACATAAGGCGACGCACGTGCCCGTCGGCGAGGATCAGAAGCAGCACCTTGAGCTGACGCGGGACATCGCCCAGAAGTTCAACAACGACTACGCCGCGCGCATCGCAGAACGCGGCTTCGGCGCTGAGTTCTTTCCGCTGACCGAACCGGTGATCGGGGGCCCCGCCGCGCGCGTCATGAGCTTGCGCGACGGAACCAAGAAGATGTCGAAGTCCGATCCGTCGGATTACTCGCGCATCAATCTGACCGACGATGCGGACGCCATCGCGCAGAAGATTCGCAAGGCCAAGACCGATCCCGACGCTTTGCCCATGGAAGAGCAGGGGCTCGAGAACCGTCCGGAGGCCGAAAACCTGGTCGGGATCTTCGCCGCGCTGCAAGGCGCTTCGAAGCAGGATGTGCTGAGCGAGTTCGGCGGCGGCCAGTTCTCCGCCTTCAAGACAGCGCTGGTCGATCTTGCGGTTGAGAAGCTTGCGCCGATCACTGCCGAAATGCGCCGGCTGCTGGCTGATCCTGGCGAGATAGATCGCATCCTCATCAACGGTGCGGATCGCGCGCGCGAAACCGCTTCTGCGACGATGCGGGAGGTCAAGGACATCGTGGGCTTCGTGCGCCGCGGCTAGCTTCCAGCCGAGTTGCCGCGCGCCGAAACCCCGCTAGACTCATCTGGCGCGGAGTTATCCATGAGCAAGCGTCGACGATCCTACGAGGCGGGCCACCGTCCGAAATATCTCGTGATTATCGATGGAACGCCCGAGAGCGCCGTTGCCATCCGCTATGCGGGGCGGCGCGCCGCGCGCTTCGCCGCCGGCGTGAGCATGCTGACGATCGTGACGCCGCCCGAAGCGCCTCCCATTCTTGGCGTCGGTTCCCTGATGGAAGCGGAAGCGACGGAAGAGGCGCAGGAGCGGCTTGACGCAGCGGCGACGGGAATGCGCGCGTTAGCAGGCGTCGAACCGGTTACAATCATAAGAATTGGTTCCAAGGCCGACGAGATCATCAAGTTGATCGACGAGGATGAGGACATCGCCATCCTCGTGCTCGCCGCCGGCACGGGCAAGGAAGGGCCGGGACCGCTCGTGTCCTCCCTTGCGGCGAAGGGCGTCGCGACGTTTCCAATCCCGATCGTGATTGTGCCCGGACATCTTCAGCCCGACGAGATCGACGCATTGGCGTGAGCAGCGCCGTTTGAATTTGTTCGTCATTCAGGATGCGGCGCAGCATGCAGTGATGTGCTGCTGGTCCCGGATCCATCGCGAGTTACAAAACGGTCTCCGGGCTCGCGCCGTAGGCGCGCCCGGAATGACGGCGCAAAACGCCTTCGCTCACTCCGCGGCCTCGCGAACCGGCCGTTGGGAATCGTTAGCTTCGAGCGGCAGGCTGGGCTGCGCGTCGTTGGCGTGCGCCGTCGTCGCTTCCGCGGCGCGCGCCGCTTCCTGCGCCTTTCGCTCCGCGATCATATCCTCGTTCTGATTGACGAGCCTGCGCCCAAATCGCGCGATCAAGCGCGACAGATCGTCCATGACGCAATAGAACGACGGCACGAAGATCAGCGACAGGACAGTCGACACGATCAGTCCGCCGATCACCGCCACCGCCATCGGCGACCGGAATTCGCCGCCGTCGCCATAGCCGAGCGCTGTCGGCAGCATGCCTGCCGCCATGGCGATCGTCGTCATCACGATCGGCCGCGCGCGCTTGCGTCCGGCGTCGATGATCGCTTCCTGCTGCCGCACGCCGCGCGCCTCCGACTCGACGGCGAAATCGACGAGCATGATGGCGTTCTTGGTCACGATGCCCATCAGCATCAGAATGCCGATGACGACCGGCATGGACACCGGGTTGCCGGTGACGAGCAGCGCGGCGACGACGCCGCCGATCGAAAGGGGCAGCGAGAGCAGAATGGCGATGGGCGTGACGAAGCTGGAAAACAGCAGCACGAGCACGATGTAGACCATCATCAGCCCCGCCCCCATCGCCAGGGCGAAGCTGGAAAACACGTCGCCCATCACCTCGGCATCGCCGGACCGGAGGAT
>JBEVKO010000255.1:0-5408 GCA_040509705.1 Beijerinckiaceae bacterium | reverse complement strand
GGAAGGATGCCGACGCGGGCTTGCGCTCGCGCAGGGGCTCAGCGCGGTCGGGGAGGGAACGGCTCCCGACGACGACTGGAGCCCACCCGAGGTGGAAAACGCCGCCTCGACTGAAGTTGTCGCCATTCTGGAGCATGCGCGGCAGGCCAGGCTGTCCACATTATGTATCGATTGCTTCGACCGGCATATTGCAGACCTACCGTTCGCTCCGGCGTCCGTGTAAAATGACACAAGGACTTCATGAAGCAGAGGCAGTATTTCACGACAATTGAGGAGCAATGTCCCTTCTATTGCTCATCATGCCTGTGAATGTTAGAAATAGTGGCTATCGGCTGGGCGTGGCCGATACATGTAGAGGGGCTTCGCTGCGTCTGCGGCGACATTCGGGGGTCGACTAGCTTATATCTGATTTCACCCGACTGTTGCAGCGACGCAAAACCATGCGGTTGCGTATCATGATCGTTCGCGCGTTGAAGAACCTCGGGACATTCTCAGCGCCGCCGCGCCTGAACACTTTAGGACCGGCGGATCACGAGAACGTGAAGTCCTTTGTGGTCGCCGCATGGGATGCGCCGGCCACGAGCAAGCCGCCCCGACGACCGGCGAATGGCCGTCGGCTGAACCTCAAATCGACTCGCGCAGCGGACGCGTCGAACGACGACCGGCGTCACGCCGCCGTCCCCTCCTCGATCATCGTCATCGACGAGCGAGTGCTTTATCGCGACTGTTTCGCACGCTGTCTCGCCGCGGCATGCAGAAATCACGTCGTGATCAGCTTTCCCAGCGTGCGCGCCTGGCAAAATGGCAAGGACGCCTATCCTGCGGCGGCCGTCGTTGTCCTCTGCGCGCAGGGGCGGCGCTGGTCAGGCCCCGAACTTGCCCAGGACGTTGCTTCGCTAACCGGGGACGAATCGGGCTCCCCCGTCGTGGTGGTCGCGGACGGCGATGACATGGATCATGTCCTGGATGTCATCAGCCGGGGCGTCCGCGGCTATATTCCGACTAGCCTGCCGCTCGATGTCGCGGTCGAGGCTGTTCGCCTGGTGCAGGCTGGCGGCACCTTCATTCCGGCCAGCACCCTGACCTCGGGACGCGGCTTCGCCGACTCGGCCAAAGCTTCCGGCGCGCATGAGGCCGGCGCCTTCACGGCGCGCCAGATCCTCGTTGTTCAGGCGCTGCATTCGGGCAAGGCGAACAAGCAGATCGCCCACGACCTCAATATGCGCGAGAGCACCGTCAAGGCGCATATCCGGAACATCATGCGCAAGCTGAAGGCGAAGAACCGGACCGAGGTCGCGGTGCTGACCAGGGATCTGGTCGAGCACTCCAAAGCCTGGTGATTCAGGCGCCGCCTTTCTAATCACGCGCCCATCCGACGCCCTGAACGCGGGCGCTCCCTCCCGGCCTCGCTGGTTGCTTGGCGCCGCGCGCGCCGCCGTGGTACCGCCCGGGCCCGGCCGGAGGGGGCCGTTCACACCATGGCCCAGCCTGCGTCCGTTCCGACCAAGCTCCTGCTCGCCCGCCTGTGGCGCGACTGGATGGCGCGCTACGCCGCAACGTTCCTTGTGGTGCTGCTCCTGGTGATCCTGATTGCGGGATCGACCAGCCTCTACCCGGTCCTCATCAAGCTCGCCTTCGACCAGTTCGCCGGCCAAAGCGCCTCCACAACGGACCAGGGTTTGATCGCATTCGCCCGCGAGGCGCTGCGCACCGTCTCAGGCGACCGCCTGACCATCGTCCACCTCATCGCGGCAATGGTCGTTCTCGTCACGGCGGTGAAGGGTTTCTCGCTGCTCGGCCAGACCATTCTGACCAACCGCGTCGCCGCTCGCATCCAGGCCGACATGCAGAAGGCGCTCTACGCCGCAATGATCGACGCCGATCTTCTGCAGATGGCGCGCGAAAGTCCGGCTTCGCTCACCCAGAGATTCACGACTGATTTCTCCTATGTCTATGACGCGATCACGCGCATCATCAATGTGGTGGTCCGGGACCTCGTCACCGCTGCGGCGCTGATCGGCGCCATGTTCTGGATCGACTGGAAGCTGACGCTGAGCGCGATGGTGGTCGCGCCAATCGTCGGAGTCCCGATTGCGCAGGTCGGCGACAAGCTCAGGCGCGTGGCCCGCGAGGCGCAGGAGCGAGCCGCGGCGATGGCCGGCCAGATCAGCGAGGGCCTGTCGGGGCTCAGGATCGCCAAGGCCTACGGCCTCGAAAGCTACCTCAAGAATCGCGCCGCGCGTTCCTTCGAGCAACTCTACCGGCTCGGCGTGAAGGGCGCGAACACGCGCGGCCGGCTCGATCCTCTTCTGGAAGTCGGCGGCGGACTGGCGGTGGCTGGCGTGCTGCTCGTAATCGGCCTGCGAATCGGAGCGGGTGAATCGACCATCGGCGATTTCACCGGCTTCGTCACCGCGCTCCTGCTGGCGGCGCAGCCGATCCGCTCGCTGGGCAACATCAACGTCGTCCTGCAACAGGCGGCCGCCGCGCTGGAGCGCATCTTTTCGATCATGGACCAGAAGCCCGAAATTGTTGATGCGCCGGCGGCGAGGCCGCTCGCGGTGACGCGCGGCGAGGTCCGGTTTGAGAATGTGGCGTTTCGCTACCGCGAGGACGTCGCCGCGCTCGACGGAGCATCGCTGATCGCCGAGGCGGGCAAGACCACGGCGCTGGTCGGTCGGTCCGGATCGGGGAAGTCGACGCTGCTTTCGCTCCTGCCGCGACTCTATGATCCGCAAAGCGGGCGCATCCGGATCGATGGCGTCGATCTGCGCGAGATCACGCTGCAGTCGCTGCGCGCGCAGATGGCTCTCGTGTCGCAGGACGTGCTGCTGTTCGACGACACGATCCGCGCCAACATCGCCTTCGGGCGCCAGGGCACCACCGAGGACGACATCGTTGCGGCCGCGAAAGCCGCTGCGGCGCACGATTTCATCATGGCGACGCCGGAGGGTTACGACACTCAGGTCGGCGATCGCGGCGCCAATCTTTCCGGCGGCGAGCGCCAGCGAGTCGTGCTCGCGCGCGCTTTCGTGCGCAACGCGCCGATCCTTCTGCTCGATGAACCAACGAGCGCGCTCGATGCGGAATCAGAGCGACTGGTGCAGCAGGCGCTGGCGCGGCTGATGCACGGACGCACGACTCTCGTCATCGCGCACCGCCTCTCGACGATTCGGGCCGCGGACCGGATCGGCGTGATGGAACACGGACGCGTGGTCGAATCGGGCGCACATGACGAGCTCATCGCCGCAGGCGGCATCTATGCGCGACTGCATCGCCTGCAGTTCGAAGGCGCGGACGTCGTGACGACGTAGCGCAGCGCCTATTCGCGGCGAAGGATGACGTCGTTGATCAGCACCGCCCAGAAATGCGGCCGGAAGTCGCGCTCGAGCGCGACCGGGTCATAGTGATTGGCGACCCAGTCAAGAAATTCGATTCCCTTCGCCTCGCCCTCGTCGCGATAATGCTCGAAGAAGGCGTCGAGGATGCCGGTCTTCGCCCAATGGAAGTGGCCGTACCGCCATGTCAGCTGCTCCAGCGCCTCGTCGGCGGTCGCGCCCTCCTGGACGATTTTGTAAAGGGCGGCGACGAAGCCGGCGCGGTCGGCGCCGGACTTGCAATGAATGAGCGCGGGATATTCGAGGGTCTCGAAGAATTTCGCGGCGTCGAGAATCGTCTGGCGGTCGGGCGCGCCGCGCGAACGCACCACGAGCTCGACGAATCGGAGATTCTGGTTCCGGCAGGCTTCGACTTCCAGCGGCCATGACCCGTGGCGGCGCCCGCCGCGCAGCGACACGATGGTCCTGACGCCGTTCCGCGCAAATTTCTCAATCTGACGCGGGGTTGGCTGGGCCGAGCGCCACAGCTTCGGCGACACCCGCCAGCGGTTCAGATAGATCATGCGCAGGAAGGCGTGATCGCCAAAGATGGAGCTCAGCCAGGCGTGCGTGCGATCCCAGCCGCCCGAGAGCGGGCGGTCCCAGCGCGAGGGACTGCGATAGGGGTCGCCGATCGTCTGGATGGCGTACATGTCGGTGTGTTTGGGCGGGAGATGAGACACAGGGCGGGAGCGCTATCGGCTTGCCCCCTACATGGCAAGTCGCAGGCTGAGTCGCCAGAGGCGGCGTCGCTACGGCAGGCGAGGTTCCTGCGACGCGTTGCGTCGACTGTCCTGGCGCGCGATCGCCATCTCGATGCGACGCCGACGATATTCCGCGTAGTTCCGTGCGACATCAAGTCCGGCAGAGCCGCGCAGAATGTAACGCCTGAGGAGATAGGCCTTGATGAAGGCGGCGGGATATTCGACCCACAGCCGCCATCGCGGCACGCGCACGCCGCGCGCCGCCAGGTCGTCCGCCTGCGCCTGCGCATAGCGTGTCAGCTTGGCGAGATGGCCGTCGGCCGACTGCACGCCATAGTGGTCGAGCGGGGCATGCAGACGCCCGATGCGCGCTCCAGGCGCCATCTCGACGACATCATGGACCGGCGACAACGCATAGCGTCCACGGTCGCGGCGATAGAGCCGGACAAACGTCAGCGCATGGGCGAAGAGCGGCGCGCGTGATTCGCCCGGAAGAATGTCGCGCTGCTTGACGACATAGCCGTCGAGCGGCGGCTCGCCCCTCGCAAAGAGCGCGCGAATCTCAGCGATAAGCGCCGGCGTCGCGACTTCGTCCGCATCAAGATTCATCACCCAGGGATTGCGGCACTGCTCCTCGGCGAATCGCTTCTGCGGTCCGTAGCCTGGCCAGTCGCGCTCGATGACGCGCGCGCCTTTTGCGCGCGCAATGTCGCGCGTCGCGTCGGTGGAACGGGAATCAACCACGATGATTTCGTCCGCGAGGCCGGCGACCGAGTCCAGCGTGCGTCCAATGCGCTGCGCTTCGTTGAAAGCGACGACAAAGATCGAGAACGGCAGAGGACCGGCTACGGACATGCGGTAGGGTTACAGGCGCGTCCGCGGCAAGGAAAGCTGGCGGGATGAATCGTTTTTTATGGCGACGACTTTGCTGCGGGCCCTTTCTCGCGTTTGTCAATCTTGACGCGAGTCCCCGACGTCGGCAGCCTCTCATCATGGCGACCCTGACGCTCACCATTCGCCCCGCCCGCCCGGCCGACGCCGCCGCGATCACCGCGGTGCATGACGCGGCCTGGCGCGAGGCCTATCGCGGCGTCATTCCCGGCGCCCATCTGGAGCGGATGGTGATGCGGCGCGGCCCGATCTGGTGGCGACGCTGCATCCTGCGGGGCAGCCCGGTGCTGGTGCTCGACACCGGCGAACGTGTCGCGGGCTATGCGAGCCTTGGGCGCAATCGCGCGCCCTCAGTGCGCGCGGAGGGCGAAATCTTCGAACTCTACCTTGACCCCACGCACCAGGGGCTCGGCTTCGGCGCGAAGCTCTTCCGCGC
>JBEVKO010000254.1:0-12361 GCA_040509705.1 Beijerinckiaceae bacterium | reverse complement strand
GGAGATCGGCGGCGACATCGGACTGAAGGATTACATGGCCGGGCTCGCCGAGCGCACCGGCCACATCCGTCGCTGGCTCATGTTCCTTGAAGAGCATCCGCTGATTCTGACGCCGCTCTGCTTTCAGCCGAGCCTTGCGCCCGACGGCGACGTTGGCGAGGCCGCCCACGTGAAGCGCGTGTTCGAGGATTTCCTGTTCCAGACCGGGCTCAACCTTCTCGGCCTTCCCTGCGTCGTGACGCCAACCGGGTTGCATGAGGGACGCCCGATCGGCGTCCAACTCATCGCCAGCCGCTTTCGCGAAGACCTCGCGCTCACGGCGGGTGAGGCAATCCAGTCGCAGGTCGGCGTTCTGGCGCGCCAGCTCTGGGCGCGAACCGGATAGCGCCGCCATCTTTTGAACAGAGTTCATTCAAGCTTTGAACTCAGTTCAATTCCCTAATCCCCTTGCCGCAAGGTCGCGGCGCAAGGGGGATATCCCATGATGGTTCGATTGTTCGGGGTGATCGCAGCCCTGTCGTCGGTCGCGGCGTGCGCCGCGCGCAATATCGAAGGCATGGTGGAAGGAGGACGCGAGGTCTTCGCCGGAGGCAGCTTCCGGGAAATCGACGGCGGCGGAGTTCTCACCGTATCGTCAAACGCCGGCGCGGTGTGCGCCGGCGAGTTCGTCTATGTCCAGCCGCGCCAGGGCCAGGGAACGTTCCGTTGCTCGGACGGCCGCGTCGGACCTTTCCAGTTCGTCGCCACGGCGCGAGGCGGAACCGGCACGGGTCACTTCGGCTCGAAGCGCTTCGTCTTCAGCTTCGGCTGATCGCCTCAAGAAAGCGGCGAGCAAGGGGCGCGCCGCACTCTTCTCAAGTCACGACCGAGCCTAGGCTTCGTCCGGCGGCGTAAGCTGCGTGCGCATGATCAAGGGCGTCTGCAGCAACGCGAACACCATGGTGATCGGCATGATGGCGAACACCTTGAAATTCACCCAGGCGTCGGTCGAAAAATTCCGCCACACGATCTCGTTGGCGAGGGCGAGAAAGAAGAAGAACATCGCCCAGCGAAAGGTGAGCTGACGCCACCCGTCGTCCGTCAGCTGGAAGACGCTTCCGAGCACGATCGACAGGAGCGACTTGCCGAAAGCCAGGCCGCCGAGAAGCACCAGCCCGAACAGCGCATTGACGATCGTCGGCTTGAGCTTGATGAAATGATCGTCCTGCAGCCAGAGCGTCAGTCCGCCGAACACAAGCACGACGACGCCCGAGACGAGCGGCATGATCGGCAGCTTGCCGACCAGCCAGCGCGAGAGCACGAGAGAGATCAGCATTGCGACCATGAAGACGGCGGTCGCCGCAAAGATTCCCGCCTGCGGTCCTTCAAACAGCTGCGTCGGAAGAAAGCGCGACAGAATGGGCGCAAACAGCGACGGTCGGCTGTTGGCGAGAAAAAACATCAGCAGCGGGCCCATTTCCAGCGCCAGCTTCAGCAATGGATTCTCCTGTTGGCGCTCAGCGCTCATCAATCACTCCTCCAGGCCGGCGATGGCCCTTGCAAAATCGCGCGCTTCGAAAGGCTGCAGATCGTCCGCCCGCTCCCCGACGCCGATGAAATGGATTGGGGTTTTGTACTTCGCAGCGATGGCGACGAGAATGCCGCCGCGCGCGGTGCCGTCGAGCTTCGTCATGACAAGCCCCGTGACGCCGGCGATCTTGCCGAAAATATCGACTTGTTGAAGCGCGTTCTGTCCGACAGTCGCATCGAGCACGAGAAGCGATGCATGCGGCGCCGTCGGATCAGACTTGCGGATCACGCGCACGATCTTGGCGAGCTCGTCCATCAGCCCGGCCTTGTTCTGCAGGCGGCCTGCGGTGTCGATGAGCAGAACATCGATGCTCTGCGTCTTCGCCGCAACCATCGCATCGAAGACGAGACCGGATGCGTCCGCGCCCTGCTCGCGCGCGACCACGGGGGCGCCGTTGCGCTCGCCCCACACCTTCAGCTGCTCGATGGCGGCGGCGCGGAACGTATCGCCCGCTGCGAGCATCACCTTTCGCCCTTCGCCCATGAAGCGCTTGGCGAGCTTGCCGATGGTGGTCGTCTTTCCCGACCCGTTCACCCCGATCATCAGGATGACGAATGGCTTGCGGCTGGCGTCGATCGCGAGCGGCGTGGCCACCGGCGCCAAAGCCTTCTCGACTTCCTCCGCGAGAATGGTCCGCACCTGATCCGGGGTGGGTTCCTTGCCATAGCGGCCGGCGCGGATCGCTTCCGTGATCTTCGCTGCAGTCTCGACCCCGAGATCGGATTCGATCAGCGCGTCTTCAAGCTCATCGAGCGTCGCCGCATCGAGCTTGCGCTTGGAGAACAGGTCGCCGATGCGCTGGCCGATTTTCGACGAGGACCGAGTGAGGCCGGATTTTAACCGGTTCCACCAGCCCGCGGGCGCGTCGGGTTCAGGCGCCGGCGCAGCGATCGGGTCAGGCGCCGCTGGCGCAGGCGCGTCCACCGCCGGCTCGGCGGCCGGCGGCCTGTCGTCCGCCAGATAGCTCATCCAGCGGGCGAGCCGGCCGGGCTTCTTCTCCTCGCTCATGTCGCTTGAACTTGCTCCGTCATGCGGGTGTCGATAGCCCGAACGCCATGACGCCGGAAGAGTTGATCGCCCGCCTGATCCATCGCGACGCGTCGGCGCTGATCCTCGACAAGCCGGCGGGCCTGCCGGTTCATCGGGGCCCGAAAGGCGGCGAGACTTTGACCGATCACCTCGATGCGCTGAGATTCGGCCTGAAATGGCGGCCGGAGCTGGCGCATCGACTCGATCGCGAGACATCGGGGTGCCTCGCCCTCGGCCGGCATCCGCGCGCTCTCAGGGAGCTGAATGACCTCTTCCGCAGCGGGAGCGCGCGAAAACTTTACTGGGCGGTCGTCGAAGGCTCGCCACAGGGCGAGGAAGGCCTGATCGACCTGCCGCTGGCTCGAAAGTCGCCGGAGCGTGGCTGGTGGATGAAGCATGATACGGAAGGGCTTCCGGCGCAGACGCGCTGGCGCGTTCTCGGACGCGACGAGGAAACGGCGGGGACGCGGCTCACATGGCTCGAACTCGAGCCGCTGACGGGCCGGACGCATCAGTTGCGCGTCCACTGCGCGGCGCTGGGCTTTCCCATTCTCGGCGATGCGATCTACGGATCGGCCGATCGCCGCGGCGGGCCGATGCTGCATCTGCACGCGCGCTCGCTCGAACTGCCGCTCAATCTGAAGAAGCCGCCGATCGTCGCAGCGGCGAATGCGCCGGCGCATATGGGCGGAGCATTGAAAAGATGTGGGTGGAAATGCTGATCCTCATCGCTATGTCAGTTCAAGGCGTAGGGATCGTCCGACCGCCACAGCGGCGCGCTGCAATGTTTCGAGCGTCACGTTTCCGTCATCGGGATTGAGCACGCGGTCCAGCTGGCGCCTGCTGGTGGACATTCTTGCGGCCATGTCCGTCTTGCTGAGCTTTTGCTCAGCCATCGCTTGGCGAAGCCTGAACGCTATGATGCGCTTGACCGCGATGGCGGTGGCCTGCTCGTCGACCCCTTCCGCTTTCAGAAAAGCGTGGAGCGTGGATCCGCGATGAGGGTTCCTTTTTGCCGGCATCTCGCTCTCGCACTCGCTAGCTGCGTTCGTACGCTTCATACTCGAACCTTCTCTTCATTGCGGCTTCGATTTCGCTCCGCGGCGTCGCCTGCGTTTTCTTGATGAAGCCGGCGACGATGACGAGGTCGCCCTTGCTCTGGAAGAAAATCAAACGGGCCTCCCTCTTCGTCGGAAGCCTGCTTCTTACTTCGTAAAGCCCGCGTCCCAGAGCGCGGCAGATGGGCATTCCAATCGGAAATCCGAACTGCACTGTGCGAAGATCGGCCCCGATGACGACCTTTTCATCCTTGCTCAGCGCCCTCAACCATTCGAGGACCGGCTGCTTTCCCTGTCTGGTTTGGAAAAAGACAACTTCAAATATCTCGAGAACTGCAATTGAGACAGTATTCGCGAGCCGTGCCATATATGGCACACAGAGTCAAGGCGCTTGTTGCGCGGGCGCATGTGCACGATGCGTATCGCGCGATGTGGGTGGAAAGGCGAAGTTGTGCGTTAGGCCGTCATCCCGGAATCCGCAGCGGCTGTCGGGGAGCCATCGCGCCGGTGCATCATGGTTTCCGGGTTCGCTCTATTGCGCGCTCCGGAATGACGGCGGGGACATGTGCGGCTTCAGCACGCGTCTGTCGCTCGCCGGGTATTTCTCAAGCTTCGTCGCCGGACGCACCGGGCGGCGAACAAGCTCGCCGCCGCAGTTGGGACAGACGCCGCCGAATCGATCAGCGGCGCACTCGGCGCAGAACGTGCACTCGAACGTGCAGATCATGGCCTCGCGCGATGAGGCCGGGAGATCGCGGTCGCAGCATTCGCAGTTGGGACGCAAATCAAGCATCGGCTTATTCGATGCGGCGCGGGCTACGCCGCCTTTTTCGCCTTGGGCTGAATAAGCTTCCGGTTCATCAATGTTTCGGCGATCTGCACCGCATTCAGCGCCGCGCCCTTGCGGAGATTGTCGGACACGCACCAGAACGCAAGACCGTTCTCGACAGTGATGTCCTCGCGAATGCGGCTGACATAGGTCGCGTCTTCGCCCGCCGCCTCATGCGGCGTCGCATATCCGCCGTTCTCGCGCTTGTCGATGACGAGCACGCCCGGCGCGGCGCGCAGCACGTCGCGCGCCTCGTCGGCGGTGATCGGCTTCACGCATTCGATGTTGACGGCTTCGGAGTGTCCGACGAAAACGGGAACGCGCACGCAGGTCGCGGTGAGCTTGATCTTCGGATCGAGAATCTTCTTGGTCTCGGCCATCATCTTCCACTCTTCCTTCGTATATCCGTCCTCCATGAAGACATCGATATGCGGGATGATGTTGAAGGCGATGCGCTTGGTGAACTTCTTGGCCTCGACGTCCTGCAGCGAATAGAGCGCCTTGGTCTGGCGATCGAGTTCGTCCATGCCGTCCTTGCCGGCGCCGGAGACCGACTGATAAGTCGCAACCACGACGCGCTTGATGATGAACCGGTCATGCAGCGGCTTCAGCGCGACAACGAGCTGGGCGGTCGAGCAGTTCGGATTGGCGATGATGTTGCGCTTGGAAAAGCCCTTCACCGCGTCCGCGTTCACTTCCGGCACGATCAGCGGCACATCGGAATCGTAACGAAAGGCCGACGAATTATCGATGACGACGCAGCCCTGTGCGCCGATCTTCGGCGACCATTCCTTCGACACGGCGCCGCCGGCCGACATCAGGCAGATGTCGGTGTCGGAAAAATCGTAATCCTCGAGCGCCTTCACCTTGAGCCGGCGGTCGCCGAACGAGACTTCCTGGCCCATGCTCCGGCGGGACGCGAGCGGCACGACTTCGGAGACTGGAAAGGCGCGCTCGGAAAGAATTGCGAGCATCTCACGCCCGACATTGCCGGTGGCGCCTGCGATTGCGACCTTGAAGTTCATGGGATGATCCTGTGTTGAAACCGATCTCCTCCGGGGATGATCGGACCGCCCTGCGGCGGTCCCCATCTCATCCTCCGCCGGAGGAGAGACCCGGAGCGAGGACGACAGTCAGCGCGGCGCTTTGGGCGCCGTTTTCGTCGTCCGTTTCGTGGTTGCAATGAGCCGCATGGCCGCGCGCAACTCCGGTTGGTGCAAATTCGAGAAACACGCGAACGGCGTAAAAGTCAACCGCCGGGCGGATTTTCCAGCCTTCAGGGCGAGAGACCCGGGGGAATGCATCGTTGAATTGTGATTGCGGGCTAATTGCTTAACGGCGTTGCTCCCGGCGTAACGGCCCATTCACTGTGGGACCAAGCAGCGGCTAGCCGTTAACGTGGCGATGGGGCGGAGCCGTCCATGCTGCAAGCAAGACGGGAGCCGCCTTCGGGCGGAACAAGATGACGGACATTGCCGACTGGCGCGGAGACGCGCGCCCGCCCGCAATCGCGGGCGGCGGCGCTGCGGCGCGGGGCGATAGCGGACGCGGTCGCGCCGGGTCGCCCGGGACAATGCTGGCGTTCAGCGCCGCAGCCGTTCTCCTTTGCGGTCTTGCGGCGTTCCTAACTCGACCGGAGCCTGACCGCGCTCACATCGCATCTGCGGTGGAAGCTGCGGCTGCCGCCGCAGCGCTCGTCGCTTCGTCCGGCGAATGGCGTTCGATCGCCAAGCCGATCGCGCTCTATGGATTGGACGCCCCCCAAATCGGCTCGGCGCGTCGCGCCTACGAGGCGCGCCGTCACAATGTCGGGCAAGGCCGCGAGGATGTTCTCTCCTTCAACGATTTCGACGAGGATCGCTTTTTCCTGACGCTGAGGATCCTTCGGCGCGGCGACGCCCGGTCGGGCGACCGTTCGTTGTTCGCCGCCGCCGCCCTCAGGACCGCCGAGGACGGGATCGCGATCGAACGGATGGCGGCGCCGCGCGACTTGCCGAGCAAATTCGGTCCGATGGAATCGGCTGATGCGACGATGGCGATGGACGAACGCAGGCGCGAATGCATCGTCTTCCGGGCCGGACTTGCCGACGGCGCAGTCGAACTCAGCGGACTTGCTTGCGGACAAGAGGGCGAGCCGGTCTCCCGCCCATCGCTATCCTGTCTCATTGATGGGCTGATCCTGCTGGCGCCCGGCGAGGACCGCGCGTTGCGGCGGATTTTCAATCAAGCCGAGGCGCACCGAGGGCGCGATTGCGGCGCGGCCCAACAAAACGCCTCCGTCGCACGGAGCGGACGGCGCTGATGCGGTCGCATCCTTGGCGCGGGACCTTCCGCGCCATTATTTCGGCGCGAAGGGATTGACCCAGCCGCCGGGCGCGCGCTGCGCCGTCGGCGGATACGCCTGTTCGAGATAATCGAGAATGACCTTTCTCTCTTCACCTGCGAGCTTCGGCATGGAGTGCTTTTCCGTCATCCAGTCGAGCGTCTGATCCCATCGTTCGCGACTCATGCCCTGCCTGCCGACGACGCGGAAGGAATGGCAGGCGATGCAATAGTAGAATGTTTCCTCGCGCCCCGGATGATCGGGAATGTCCTCGGGCGACTCGGCCAGCGCCGGGAAAGTCGCGCCACCAAGGACGCCGCAGCAAATTCTCGCTGCGGCGCAGGCGAATCTCAACGCGCGATGAAGAGATGCGCCCCTCGCCGCAATCGTCAGCCGATCAGCACTGCGATGCGATGCAGCGGATTGGCGCCGTAGCCCTGCGGATTCCAGTTCGCCGCAGCGTGCGGCTGCATCACGCCGCGCGCATCCGTCGCGCGCACCCAGAGTTCATAATAGCCGTCGGTTGCAACTTTCATTGCTCCGGTCCAGCGCCGCCAGTCGTAGCGGTTCTTCGCCGGCGCCAGCGTCGTCGGCGTCCATGTCTGTCCGTAGTCCGATGAGATGTCGACGCGCGCAACGTCGATTTCGCCGCCCCAGGCGGCGCCGCGCAATGCGATGTCGCGGGTTCCCGCCGCCAGCCGCGCGCCGTTGGCGGGCGCCGTGATGATCGAGCGCGTCGGCATCGATTCAAGGTCCTTGAAGTTTGTCTTGCCGTCTGCGTTCGCGCCGGGAACGATCGGAACCGTCGGCACGCGATAGGATGTGCCGCCCATGCCCTGTCCGTCATGGGGATCGGAGCGCAGCAGAATGCGCGTCAGCCATTTCGCCGAGAGAGAACCCGGCCAACCGGGAACGACGAGACGCAAGGGTCCGCCATGGAGATGGGAGAGCGGCGCGCCGTTCATTCCCCACGCGATGAGCGTGTGCGGCTCGAGCGCCTTCTCGACCGGCATGCCGCGCGAGATGGCGTCGCGCTTCGCGTCGCCGGACAGATGCGGATCGCCGCCGAAATGGCCGGTGAATTTCGCCCCGTCCTTGAGGCCGGCGGCCTTCAGCACATCGGCCAGGCGGACGCCGGTCCATTCGGCGCAGCCGGCGCCGCCATTGGTCCATTGATTGCCGCGAGCGGCCGGCTGGTAGAAGGATCGGCCGTTTCCGCCGCATTCCATCACCATCCTGAACGTGGCGGGCTGGAAGCGCGACCTCAGTTCGCCGAGCGAAATTTCCAGCCGGTTCGCGACCTCCCCTTCGACAACGATCTTCCAACTGTCGCCGAGGCCCTTGTCGTCGGGAATCTGCCCGTTGTTGCGGATGAAGAATTTTTCGGTCGGGGTCGTATCGTCGTTGAGAAGATGCTCTGGAGTCTCGGCGACGAGCGGACGGTCGCCGAGCAGAACCAGCCCCTTATCCTTGCCGGGATGATCGAGCAATTGGGGCCCCTTCTGCGCTGTGGGCGTGGATGATCCTCCCGAGGCGGGCGCGCCGGGCGCGGGCGCCGTCTGCGCGAAGGCCGCGGGTGCAATGCCTGCGCCGGCAGCCCCCACGGTCGCCAGTCCGGCTGCGCCGAGAAAGTTCCTGCGACTCGCACCGGCGCCGTTGATGTCCTTCCCTGACATGGGTGTCCTCCGGATTTCCTCACGACTGATCTGATGAACGTCGCGTTGAGAGGGAGAATAATGTTCTCGAGAGCCCGAGCAAGGGAACAGGGCGCGCGAGCGACGGTTGATCCTTGAGGCCATCAACCCTTGCAGAGGCGTCTCGCAGAATTGGGCATCGTCAAGCCATGGGACCTTTGGTAAGGAGTGGGCGGAACGGAGTATCTCCATGCGTCTTATCGCCGTAGCTTTCGTCGCCGCCGCAGCATCGCTCCTTCCAGCCATCGCTGAGGCGCAGACGCGCAAACCACCGCTGAGGATCGTGGTCACTCCGCGCAGCTATCTCGATGCCGGAACAGTCGCGCCTGTCGGATCCCTGAACAGGTACGCGACGATGAACGAACTCAGCCCGGTGTCGTCATCGCCGCAATTTCTAGTGTTCGATTCCGCCCTTCCGCCGCGCATCGGCGGCGGACGCAATCCGTTCGGGCCGATCGACTGGGGCATGGGTTACTAGCAATGCGCGGCTAATACGCGCCGAATAGGGCCGGCTTACTGCCGGCCTTTTCTTTGGCCGACGCAGCGACGTCGCCTCATCCATGTTATGGTCGCGGACGTGGGCTGACCCCATTCCAACCCTGATCATCGCATGTCGAAGAGGTGACGCATGTCTCCAGGTCCGCTGCCGGGTTTTCGTCCTGGCCCGGCTGCCCCCGCAGCCGATATCGCCGCGCTGTCGCAGCAAATCGCCACGCTGACGGCGCAATTGGCGGCGCTGCGTGCTGAAGTGCAGGGACAATGCGTGCATCAGGCCCTCAACGGGGACCTTACATTTCCCGCCAACCCGCAGAAGATCAGGGCGGGGGTGATTGGAAACTCGATCACCCTCGACGCCGGGGGCTGCCGAATCGATGGAGTTGTGCTTTCGCTGAATGCGGCGGCGCAAGTCAGCATCAGCGCGGCAAACCTACGGGTTGACTCACCAGTGGCGAACTTCGCCGGTATGGTTCAATGCACCACGATCACCGCAACGACAGTGGTCGGCGCCAGCTATACTCCAGGCGCGGGCAACGTCTGGTAGTTTCCTACACTGGCGATCAGGACTGGGGCTGATCGTCGTCCTCGACGACGCGAAAGAGCACGCCCCATTCCTTGTCCCACAGCCCGTCATTGTCGACGACGACGATCGGGACCTTGAGTTCGTTGGCGAGCTTGATCGCCGAGCGAAGAGCGTCTTTGGGGGCGAGGGGGCCGCTATTATAGTCTTTCGGCAGCGCTCCGCGGGTCGCGGTTGCGGGACAGAGGACCTCGGCCACGTCGCCCGTGCCGCTGCGGACGAGGCGAAGGGTCATCCCGTCCGGAATGGGCGCGTCGACCTGCTCGAACTCATTCTTGGCCATGTGAGACGCTCCCGGCGCTGATCTGGACAGCAATCCTGAAACTTTCGCGAAGTGGGCGGCTGGCGCAAGTGCGCCGGCGCACATCCGCCCAGGGAGCGCGCCGAATTGCGCAGCGATCAGCGCAATTCCTTTTGCATCGCGGTCAGCACCGCATCTCCCATCTCCCGCGTGCTGATGGCGTTCTGGCCGGCGGCCGCGATGTCCTTCGTACGTCCGCCGGACGCGAGGACGCCGGCGATGGCCCGATCGAGCGCATCGGCGGCGTCGCCCAGGCCGAACGAGTAGCGCAAAGCCATGCCGAGAGACCCGATCATGGCGAGCGGATTGGCGAGGCCTCTTCCGGCGATGTCGGGCGCCGATCCATGCACCGGCTCATAGAGCGCCTTGCGCTTGCCCGCGGCGTCCTCGGCGCCGAGCGAAGCGGACGGCAACATGCCGAGCGAGCCGGTCAGCATCGCCGCGATGTCCGACAGCACGTCGCCAAACAGATTATCCATGACGAGCACGTCATACTGCTTCGGATTGCGCACGAGCTGCATCGCGCAATTGTCGGCGAGCACATGCTCCAGCTTCACGTCCGGATACTCGTTCGCATGCACGCGCGACACGACCTCGTTCCACAGCACGCCGGACTTCATCACGTTGCGCTTCTCGGCCGAGGCGACCTTGTTGCTGCGCTTGCGCGCCAGCTCGAAGGCGACGCGCGCGATGCGCTCGATTTCCGGCGTCGTGTAGACCTGCGTGTCGACGGCGCGCTTGTCGCCATTCTCCAGCGTCACGATCTCCTTCGGCTCGCCGAAATAAACGCCGCCGGTGAGTTCGCGCACGATGACGATGTCGAGTCCCTCGACGATCTCGCGCTTCAGCGACGATGCGTCGGCGAGCGCGGGATAGCAGATCGCCGGTCGAAGATTGGCGAAAAGGCCAAGCTCCTTGCGCAGGCGCAGAAGCCCCGCTTCCGGCCGGTGCTGGTAGGGAACCTTGTCCCACTTCGGTCCGCCGACGGCGCCGAACAGCACGGCGTCCGCCGCCTGCGCCGCTTTCATCGCCGCATCGGAGATCGCCGCGCCATGCGCGTCATAGGCGGCGCCGCCGACGAGATCCTTCTCGGTCTCGAAGCGCGCGACGCCCTGCTTGGCGAGGAAGCCGGCGATCTTCTCCACCTCGGCCATGACTTCGACGCCGATGCCGTCGCCGGGAAGGAGAAGGAGGTTGAAGGACGCCATGATCGCCTCGCGCATTGAACCGCGCGGTTGCTAGCGGGCCGGGCGAGGAGGCGCAAGCGCACCAGAGGCGCAGCGCCGGGCGTTGCTGATCAGATAGCTTTGGCGGTAGTCGGAGAGATGTTGGCGGGCGCGACCTGAATCGTGCGCGCCGCAGAAACCTGTTCGCTGACGGCGCAATGGGCGCGGACCGCCTGCATGAAGGCAAGCATCGTCACCAGCAAAAGCGTCGCGCCAATGAGAAGTTCTCCAGCGCGAGGAGACAGAGAGAAGCGCACGGGCGTCACCGATTGCAAATGAGGTCAAACCGCAGACGCCGCCTCGATGCGCGCGGAACGCGACCTTAAAGCGGCGAAACGACGGCTCCGCTGTGCGGTGGCGCACACAGCTTCGTGAGCGCCTAGCGCCCTCGCAGCGCGTTCAGCACCTTGGCGCCCGGGCGCCCGGTCTGGGCCATGCCGATGCGGCCCTCGATATCCTTGATCGCCGCGCGGGTCTTGGCCCCGACGGCGCCGTCCGGCTCGCCGACGTCATAGCCCCGGGCGATAAGCAGGCGCTGCAACTCGCGTCGCTGCTCGCGCGACAGGGGCGGATCGTCCGTGGGCCAGGCGGCCTGCACGCCCGGCCGGCCGCGCAGGCGGTCCGACAGCAGCGAGATGGCGAGCGCATAGGAATCGGCGCCATTGTAGGCATAGGCCGCGTCATAGTTCTTGAAGACGAGGAACGCCGGACCGTTGCGGCCCGCCGGCATGATGAGGCCGGCGTTGCCGCCGCCGGTGAGGGCGCCGCCGCCGACGCGCGTGACGCCGCGCGCGGCCCAACTCGACACCGGCTGCTTGCCGGTTCGGCCGACCGGTCCGCCATAGCCGTCCGGAACGTCGACCTCGTAGCCCCAGGGCGCGCCCGTCACCCAACCCGCCTTGGCGAGGAAGTTCGCTGTCGAATGCAGCGCGTCGGGAATTGAATCGACGAGATCGCGACGGCCGTCGCCGTCGCCGTCGACCGCGAGCCGCAGATAGGTCGAGGGAATGAATTGCGTGTGCCCAAACGCGCCGGCCCATGATCCGACGAGGCGGGATGGCGATAGATCGCCGCGGTCGATGATGCGCAAGGTGGAGACGAGTTCGCCGCGGAAGAAGTCGTTGCGCCGCGGCGCATAGCAGGCGCCAGTGGACAGCGCCTGGATCAGCGGAAACTTTCCGCCCGCCTTGCCGAAGTCGGATTCGACGCCCCAAACCGCGACGATCGCATGGCGGTCGACGCCGAAGCGCTGT
>JBEVKO010000253.1:0-8010 GCA_040509705.1 Beijerinckiaceae bacterium | reverse complement strand
TGAAGCCCGCTTCGGCCAGCATGTCCTTCCAGTACTGGATGTGCATCGTCTGCTGCTTCATCGGGAACGCGTAGTACGCTTTCTTCTTGGTCTTGTCGTTGTAGAGGAAAGTCGTCTCGACCGTGTTCGGCGCGAAGCGCCCCTTGATCGGATTGATGACGTCGGAAACATCCTCGAGGATGCCGTCGAAGGCCCACTTTGCGGTGACCTGGAAGTCGTAAACGTCAGCGTAGGCGACATCGGGCACGGTGCCGGAGTCGATTGCAGCGACTGTCTTAGGGATCATGTCCTGCACCGGGTACTGCGACAGCTCGACCTTGACCTTCGTCTTCGCTTCGAACTTCTTGATCGCTTCAAACAGGGCGTCGTCCTCGGCCTTGTAGAAGCCCTTCACCCACCAGACGTTAAGGACTTCCTGTGCTCCGACCGGAGCTGCGAAGCCGAGCGTTGCGGCCGCTACCGTCGCCGCCAAAAGCTTCTTCATCAACTGACCTCCCATGCGCTGAGTCGATTTTTGAGTTTGATCCGTTCCTCCCGTTGCAGGCTGCCTATGAGCCCTGCGGGGAGACGACCCGGCGTCCGCTGCATCCTAGGACGAAACATCGCCCGTCGGAAGGCGAAAGCCGGAGATAAGGAAATTTGAGGCGCCATCGCGTGCGATTGGCCGGACGACGGCGAAGCAGCCGTCAGGCGGCGAATGGTCGCCCTTGCATCCTCCATGTCCTCCAATTTTTGCTTGAGCGACCGGTATGGTTGCGCAATCATCTTGTCAAGCAGGGCGGGGGGAGGCGGGATTGCGAAAATTGAAGCGGGATCGGCGCCCGACGCTGAAGGACGTCGCCGCCCTCGCCGGCGTCAGTCCGATCACTGTTTCGCGCGCCCTGCGCGATCCGCGGATGGTCTCGGAGGATCTGCGCGCGCGCATCACCGCCTCGATCCGTCAGATCGACTATACGCCCGATCCCAACGCCAGCGCGCTCGCATCCGCGCGCACAAACGTGCTGGCCGTAATGATTCCGTCGCTAACCAACATCGTCTTTTCCGATGTCATGCGCGGGATCTATGACGCCGTCGAGGATTCCTCCTATCAGGTTCAGATCGCCAATGTGCGCTATTCGCCGGTCGCGGAAGAGCGCACGCTGCGCATGTTCCTCAGCCAGCGGCCAGCCGCGGTCATCATGACCGGCGTCGACCAGACGAAAGCCGCGCGTGAGTTGATGGAGCGATGCGGGCGGCCGGTGATCCAGATCATGGAAGCCACCGACGCGCCGGTGGACATGGCGGTCGGCTTCTCCCACTACGAGGCGGGACGGGCGGTCACGCGCCACCTGCTGGATTCGGGCTTTCGCCGGATCGGCTTTCTGGGCGCGCGCCTCGACCCGCGTTCGCTGCGCCGGATCAAGGGATGCCAGGACGTTCTGCAGGAGGAGGGCCTCTCCGATCCGTCGCTGCTCGAAGCGACGCAGGCGCCGTCTTCCGTCGCGCTGGGCGGCCATCTTCTCCGCCGCCTGATGGCGCGACGGCCCGACATCGACGCCGTGCTGTGCGTCAACGACGACGTGGCGCTGGGCGCCCTGTTCGAATGCCAGCGCAGCGGCGTCGCGGTTCCCGGCCGGCTCGGCATCGCCGGCTTCAACGACCTTGACGGCGCGGCGGTCGCATGTCCCTCGCTCACGACCGTTCGAACGCCGCGCTATGAGATCGGCCGCCGCGCGGTCGGGATGGCGATCGCGGCGATCGAAGGGACTTCGATCATTGATCGACGGCTGGACCTCGGCTTCGAGATTGTGGCCCGGGAAAGCACGCGCAGATTGTGAAATTATGAGCGGCGATCCTCCTTGGAGGCCGGCCGGACGAACGGGAGAAACCCTCAAGTGACCGACAATCTGACCTCTCGGCTCTCCGCCTGCTATACCGGCGTCGTCCACGACATCATGCGCGGCATGGGCCTGCGGGATTTCACTTTCCCGTCCGAGATCAGGCCCATCCTGCCGGAGCAGCCGATGGCCGGGCCGGTCTTCTCCATCGAGGGCCGTGTCGACCCGCGCGCCGACGCCCACGAAACGCTGCTCGCATGGACAGGGCTCCTCTCGAAGGCGAAGCCGGGACACATCTGGGTCGCCCAGCCGCATGATCGCGTCATCGCAAACATGGGCGAACTGTCGGCCGAAACGCTGAAGAACAAGGGCGTTCTCGGCTGCTTCATCGACGGTCTGGCGCGCGATGTCGATTTCCTGCTGAAGATGAAATTCCAGACCTGGTGCAGCGGCTTCACGCCGCGCGATATCGTCGGCTACTGGCTGCCGAAGGGCTTTGACGTCCCCATCCGCATCGGCGATGTGGTCGTCGAGCCGGGCGACTACATGGTCGCCGATCGCGACGGCGCCGTGCGGATACCCAAGGCGATCGTCGAGGACGTCGTGACAAAGGCCGAAGAGGCGGTGCAGACCGAGAACAAGGTGCGGACCGCCATTCTCGCGGGCATGGATCCGCAGGAAGCCTATCTGAAGTACGGAAAGTTCTGACGCGGAATGACCATGCCAGCGACCGACCCGCGCCTCCTGCTTCTTAATCCAAGCGACAAATCCTTCGAACCGATCGGTCCGGCCTGCCGGCCGGCCGCATGACTTCCCGAGGCTTCAATCCATGACAGACAAGCTGTTCACCTTTGGCGCCGACGCCGTGCGCGCCTATATCCGCGCGCTCTTTGCGAAGGCCGGCTGGCCGGACCGGGACTGCGCCATCACGGCGGATCATCTCGTTCAGTCCGATCAATCCGGACATCCCTCGCATGGCGTCGGCATGGTTCCGACGTATGTCGAGGCCATCGTGCGCGGCGACCTGAAGCCCTCGAGCAAAGCGAATGAGAAGTTCCGGGCCGGCTCCATTCTCGTCCTTGAAGGCCACACGGCGCTCGGTCAGCCCGCCGCCCACGACGCTGTGGAAGCCGGAATCGCCATTGCGCGCGAGCATGGCGTAGCGGTCGTCAATCTCCTGCACGCGCATCACATCGGCCGGATCGGAACTTACGCCGAGCAGGCTGCGCAAGCCGACATGGTCGGCCTGTTTTGGGTCAATGTCGCTTCGACGCGCGCAGCCGTCGCCCCGTGGGGCGGACGCGAGCGGCGCTACGGCACCAATCCGCAGGCGATCGGCATTCCGCGTCCCGGCGCGCAGCCCTTCCTGCTCGATTTCGCGACCAGCCGCATCGCGGTCGGAAAGACGCGCGTCGCCTGGCTGCAGGGCAAGAGGGTGCCGCTCGGCGCCGTGGTTGATTCAGAAGGAAGGTTGACCGACGACCCGGGCGTGCTGTTTCCCGAATACACCGGCGCGCTCAATCCGTTCGGCGAGCACAAGGGTTACGGGCTCGCCATGGCGAGCGAACTCCTGTCCTCGATCTTCGGCGGCGGTGAGACGATTGCAGAATCGCGCGATTCCCAGCGCATTCACAACTCGATGCTCGCGATCATCATCGATCCGGCGAAATTCGGCGGCGCGGCCGGCGACTGGAAGGCGCGTGTCGAGCGCTTCATCGAATGGACGAAGTCGTCGGCGCCGTCCGAGAATGCGATGGAAGTGCTGGCGCCCGGCGATCCGGAATTCCGCGCCCGCGCCCTGTTCGGCGATCAAGTCCGCTATGACGAGCAGAGCTGGAAGCAGATCGCCGAGGCTGGTCTGAAAGTCGGGCTCAGCCAGGCGGAGATTCCGAACCCGGCCTAATGCGAATGCATCGCCGCTCCGGACCGAGGTCCAGCGTCACCGCAGCGGCGGCGCATACAGGATTCCGCCGGTCGACCAGAGCTGGTTGAGACCGCGCGGAATGCCGAGCTTGGAGTCGACGCCGACATTGCGCTCGTAGATCTCGGCATAGTTGCCGACCGCCTTCACCGCGCGAATGGCCCAGGCGTTGTCGAGGCCGAGTTCCTTGCCGAGACCGCCTTCGGCGCCGACGAAGCGGCGCACGTCGGGCTTCGTCGACGCCATCGCCTCGGAAACATTCTTCGAGGTGATCCCCAGTTCCTCCGCATTGACGAGCGCGAAATTCACCCATTTCACGATGTTGAACCAGACGAGATCGTCGGCGCGCGTCACAGGTCCCAGCGGCTCCTTGGAGATGACGTCCGGGAGAATGACGGCATCGCCCGGCTTCGCAAGCTTGAGCCGCTCGGCGTAAAGCTGCGACTGATCGGTGGTAAGGACGTCGCACTGCCCGGATTCGAGCGCGCGCAGCGCTTCCGCGGCCGATGCAAAGGGGCGATCCTCGAGCTTCATGGAGTTGGCGCGGAAAAAGTCCGCGACATTGAGCTGGCTCGTCGTTCCGGTCTGCACGCAGACCTTGGCGCCGTCGAGTTCAAGGGCGGACGTGATGTTGGGCTTGCGCATCGTCATGAAGCCCTGACCGTCGTGATAGGTCACGCCGGCGAACAGCAGCCCAAGGCCGGCCTCGCGGCCGAGCGTCCAGGTTGAATTACGAGACAGAACGTCGATCTTTCCGCTCTTCAGCGCATCGAAACGCTCGCTGGCGTTGAGTGGAACGTATGCGACCTTTGACGGATCATCGAAGATCGCCGCCGCGAGAGCGCGGCAGAAGTCCACGTCGAAGCCCGACCATTCATTCTTGTCGTTGCGATCAGAGAATCCGAAAATGCCCTGGCTCACGCCACAGATCAGATTGCCGCGCTGCTTGACCGTATCCAGTGCGCCGGCGGAAGCGGAGAAAGGAACGCCCGCGCCGAGAATGAGCGCGGACGCAGCCGCAATCGTCCTGAACTTCTTCAGCATTGCGACACTCCCTCTCGAGCCAAATTCTGCGCGTGCAATCAGCTACACGCTCGCCGCGTGGCGAATGACGACCTTCGTGCCGACCGGCACGCGCGTGTAGAGATCGATCACATCGCCGTTCGCCAGACGGAAGCAACCCGATGACACTGCATGTCCGATCGTCTCGGGCTGGTTGGTGCCGTGAATGCGATAGATGGTCCCGCCGAGATACATCGCGCGCGCGCCCATCGGATTGCCGGGGCCGCCCGCCATGAAGCGCGGCAGGTAGGGCTGACGCGAAATCATCTCCGGCGGAGGCGTCCAATCCGGCCATTCGGCCTTGCGCGAGATTCGCACCAGGCCCGACCATTGGAAGCCTTCGCGGCCGACGCCAATGCCATAGCGAAGGGCGCGATTGTTGCCCATCACCACATACAGAAACCGCTCCGAGGTGTGGACGACGAGCGTGCCTGGCGCCTCATTCGAGCGGAAGAGAACTAACTGTCGCGCAAATGGCCCTTCGGTGATTGCGACTTCTTCGGTGGATATCCGTCCAGGCTCATCGCCGACCGACATCGTCTCGACAGCGCGCGCGCCTTGCGCCCATCCGGGCGATGGCGCGACCGCCATCAAAACTAGTGCGCAGATCGCGAAGCCCAACCGACCCGCGACGCGCTGCAATGCGCCTACATAACTCTTCGTCATGATCACCTCTTTGCTGATTGCGTCGCAGCTTCACTTGCATCGGACGTAAACGAACGTCCCGTAGCGCGTATTCACGTCCGGGCTAACCCACCGCATAACCATCAGGTTGTCATTGAAGGACACAATTTCGCGATCCTGCGGATCGCCGGGCGGCGCTTCAAAGCCGAGATATGTTTTCCCATCGGACCCGCCCTTGAGGGTGAGCTCGTAGGGCTTCGGGTCGTCGGCCACATGCATCATCACGCCGTCCGTGGGCCCCTTGGCGATGACATAGGGCTGCCGGCAATGCGATCTTGCCTGGGCTTCCGTGCGCTGGCGGTCCTTCTCCTCGCGGTAGGAGGCGACGCCCCAGCGACCGACCAGCTTGGTCACGGGGATGTTGCTTGGGCGCGCCGAGACAGCTGTCGGCGTGGGGGAACTTGTGGTCGAGGCGCAACCCGCCAACAACAAGCCGACGCCTGCGCAGAGCGCAGCGCAAGGGGCGTTCGACGTGATTCGGCGCGTGAGTCGTGGCGCGACAGGCATGCGATTGATCCTCCCCCGAATGGATTTGATGCTGGTAACGGCAGGTGAAAATGATAGCCGAATCGATATGGTCTCGCCCCGTTGGCGCGACCTGATCTTGCGCAATGTCACGGACGGAATGAGAATTTTCTCTTGGAGTCAAGGGTCGGGCCGAGATGACCGGATAAAATGCAAATCCTTTACGAGCGGCGGACGTTGCAGATTTGAAACGCTTCAAGCAAAGTTCGCATGAAGCGAATGGAGGCCCATGTGAAACTCAGCGCGCGCAACATGATCAAGGGCCGTGTCACCGAAATTCGGAAGGGGGCCACGACGGCTCATGTCCGACTCGACATCGGCGCTAAGACAATCACGGCCTCAATCACGAATGAGGCGGTGGACGAGCTCAAGCTCGGAGTGGGACAGGAGGCCTACGCCGTCGTGAAGGCCTCCGACGTGATGATTGCGATCGACTGACCGCGCCACCGCAATCGGAATTTGCTCCGGATTACATGACTCGCTCATTGATCCTCGCAGTCGACCAACGCATGCTGGATCGCTGGACAAGATGACATCGCGATGCTCGACAACTCGCCCAACATGAGGGTGTTCAATCCAGAACGAAGACGACCCGTCATTCCGACAATCCGGGACAACTTCTGCGGTCACCGCCTGAACACGCGTTCAACAATGACCGCATCGCGCCTTTTCGCCATTCAGTTGCTCAGGTCGAGGGACGAGCGCCTCGGAGGCGCCCGCCGAGCAGAGCTGACGCAGCCGACACCCACCCCTCCGGCTTTTCCGGGGCTTATACCTTGGGACTTTCCCGAGATTGTTGCATGCCGCCAGATGGAAGGGTACCTTTTGGCATGGCGACCTGCCAAAGCGGACGTCCGATGAACCGTGACGCGCGCTCGTGCGTGTGCGCTCGTGCGCCAGCCAGCGCGTCCGTCCATCGGGCAAGAGGACGCACGTCGCTGACGTTCCTGGCATCTCTGGCGCTTGGCCTCGTCAGTTCGACTGTAAGTTCGCTGCGCCCCCCGCCAGCTTTCGCCAACCCCTCCGAAATGCCCCAAACCGCGCCAAAACGGGCGAGCACCTTCGCCGAGCGAGCAGGGGGCGCTCCGCAGAAGGCCCAGCAAGTCATCGAGGCTGATGGCCTGATCCCGGTCAACCCGCTCTATTCGCTTGGGGCAACGTTCGGCGGTCATGTAAAGTCCGTTGGCTGGGAGCTCGCCATCGTCGGGGGCGCCATCCTGGTGGTGGGACTACGCGATTGGGATTGGGGCGGCTCAAGCTTCCGCACCATCGATGAAGGCTGGTTTGGAAGCGACACGCGTCACGGCGGAATGGACAAGATCGGCCATGCGTTCTCGACCTACGTCATCGCGGATATCCTGACGGACAGAATTCGCGCCAATGCCGCCAATCCGGTCGGCGCGGAGATCACCGGCGCCCTGCTCGCCTTTGGCATCATGGGCATCGCCGAAACAGTCGATGGATTCACCGGCAGGCATCGGTTCTCGCGCGAGGACATTGCTGCGAACGCCGTCGGCGCCGCTTTCTCCTTCGTCCGAAACGCCGTGCCAGGTCTGCGTCAGAAGCTGGATTTCCGTCTGCTGTATACGCCGGCCAGCTACGAGAGGCCCGGAATCACGCCCTCGGAATTCAGCTTCATCCCGCCCTACGAACGCCAGCGATACATCATGGCGCTGAAGGGAAGCGGATTTCCGGGCATCAATGAAACGCCGCTGCGTTACTTCGAACTGCAGGGGGGATTCGATGCGCGCGGCTTTGGAACGAAGGAGCGCGCAATGGGCTACTCCATCGAGCGATCCTTCTACGCCGGCATAGGCGTCAATCTGAATGAGGTTCTATTTGGCGCGGGACCGCTGCCGAACCTCGCGGGCTACAGGGACACGCTGCCGGCGCGCCTGACGCAGATGGCGCTCGAATATATTCAGGTGCCGTATACGGCCGCCTACTACAAGAACACCTTCTCGACGCGTCCTTCGACGCCCGCGTCGCCGGATCGCTAGT
>JBEVKO010000252.1:0-4610 GCA_040509705.1 Beijerinckiaceae bacterium | reverse complement strand
CGCGCGCCCGCCGCACCGCCGCGATCGCCGCCGCCCGCGCCGCGGGGCCGGAGGGGACCGCCGCCAATGATCGCGCGCGCAAGGCGCGTGAAGCGCATGAAGCGGCCCGCTCCCGCGCCGCGGCGGCCGAGCGTCGGCGGGCCGAAGTCGCCGCGCGCATGTCGGCGCTCGGAGAAGCCCGCACCCGCGTCGAAGCCAGCGTGGCCGAGACGGAAGGGCGGCTCAGCGATGCTCGCGCCGCAGGCGAAACCCTGCTGGTCACGCCAGAGATGGACCAGGACCTGTCGACCAAACGCGGCGGCGTCGCCGACGCGCGGGCCGACGCAAGCGAAGCGCGCGCCAGCGCGCAGACGCTGGCGCGCGAGGCCGAGGCGCGCGCCCGCCGCACCGCCGCGATCGCCGCCGACCGCGAAGGCTGGGCTGAACGCCGCGCCCGCGCCGCCAGCCAGGCCGACGAACTCGAAATGCGCATCGCCGCCACCCGCGCGGAGAAGGAGACGCTCGACACGCTGCCCGGCGAAATCATCCTGAAGCGTCGCGCCGTCGTGGTCGAGATCGAAGGCGCCGAAGCGAAGCGCCGCGATGCGGCCGATGCGCTGGCGCGCGGCGAGACGGCGCAAAGCGAGGCCGATCGCGCGGCGCGCGAAGCGTTCGCGGCGATGTCGGAAGCGCGCGAAACGCGAGCGCGAACCGAAGCGCGCCTCGATGCTGCTCAGACGCGCCTCGCCGACGTCGAGCATGCGATCGCAGAGACGCTTGAATCGACGCCCGACGCCCTGCCTGCGATGGCTGGCGTCGCGCCCGGCGCCGACCTGCCTGCGCTCGCAGACGTTGAGCGTCGTCTGTCCTCCATGAAGGCGGAACGCGAGCGCCTCGGCGCCGTCAACCTGCGGGCCGACGTCGAACTCGACGAAGCGACCGCCAAGAAGCTTTCGCTCACCACCGAGCGCGACGATCTGATCGAGGCGATCAAGAAACTTCGCACCGCGATCCAGAGCCTCAATCGCGAGGGTCGCGAACGGCTGCTAGCGTCGTTCGAGACCGTGAACAATCATTTCAAGGAGCTGTTCACGCTGCTTTTCGGCGGCGGCGCGGCTGAGCTGCAACTTGTCGAATCCGATGATCCGCTCGAAGCCGGCCTTGAGATCATCGCCCGGCCGCCCGGCAAGAAGCCGCAGGTGATGACGCTCCTGTCGGGCGGGGAACAGGCGTTGACGGCGACCGCTCTGATCTTTGCGGTGTTCCTTACCAATCCCGCGCCAATCTGCGTGCTGGACGAAGTCGATGCGCCGCTCGACGACGCGAATGTCGAGCGCTTCTGCGACCTCCTGGACGAGATGACGAAGAACACCGACACGCGTTTCGTCGTCATCACTCATAACCCGATCACCATGGCGCGCATGAACCGGCTGTTCGGCGTAACCATGGCGGAGCGCGGCGTGTCGCAACTCGTCTCCGTCGACCTGCAGACGGCCGAGCAGGTCATTCAGGCCGCGGAGTGAGCTCTCGCGGCTTCGTTGTGACGCGCGCGCGCAATGCCCCTCACCCGTCGCCTGCCGCGCTGCCTTCTCCCCATGAAGGGCGATAAGGCGAGAAAGCACGTAACGATCCCGTCGCCTTCTCCCCCGCAGGCGGCGAAAAGGCGGCTGCGCAGCGGCAGGATGAGGGGGCGTTTTGCGCTACTTTCCAAAATGGTGGAACACCATGTCAGGCGCGCTCGTGTTATGGCGCGATGGCGTGAGCCGCCCTGTCCACACATCGCTGGCGCGGGCGTTCTTGAACGCCATGATGTTCTCCTCGCGCCATCCCTTGCCCGTCGGCTCCTTGATCGCGATGCGGGCGGCGTCAGAGTTGAATTCTGTGACGTACATCGAGCGCAACGCGGCGAAAGCTCTTCCCCCGCCGACCGGCTTCGAGAGATCGACATCGAGGACCATGCGGTTGTCATCGAGTGTCGACATCTTCAGAGTCCCGCTTGCGCCGTCGGTGTAAGTCATCGTGAACGTCTTCGTCTTCGGGTCGAAGGCGATCTCCTTGAAATTGACCACCGGCCTGCCGGCTTCCTCCTCGATCGGCCCAACAACGAAGCTGCTGCCATAAGCCGACCAGCGCAGATGCTGCGGGGGCAGCGGACGTGCGCGCCAGTAGCCGTCCGGCGGATAGACGACCAGCACTTCCTCCGCGCGATCTTTCGTCAGCACCCAGAGCTGCACGAGATGCAGGCCGCGCTCGACGCGATCGCCGACGCGGAATGGCGCGTCGTGCTTCCGCCAGAAGCTCGGAAACGTATAGCCCACCAACCACATCTCGATCGATTCATAGAAGGTGATGCGCCGCGGCTGCGCCGGATAAGACGGATCGCCTGTCATGTCGCAGTTGGTCCAGTCGGCGTCCCAATTATCGCGCAACAGCGTGTTGATATAATTCGGATGCGCCGCCTCGATGGTGAAGCGCCGTGCTTCCGGCGACTGAAACAGGATCGAGACATTGTCCTTCTCCGCGCAAAGCACGGGCTCGGAGCGGTTGATGACGTCGACGGCGATTCCCGGCGGTCGCGGCGCGGGAGGCGACACGGGTTGCTGCGCGTTGGCTGAGGCGGAAAAGAATAGCGCTGCAATCAGGCTCGCAATCCTGAACCAGTCGGTCATCCCGGAAATCGCAAAGCGATTGTCCGGCGCCCATGAGCCAGCCTTCAATATCGCCTGGGTTCCGGGCTCCGCGCTGCGCGGGGCCTCGGAATGAAGGAAGAAGGAACGCCCTGCATCGACAACGTATCGTAGAGATCGCGCCATTCCGGATTCATCGCGACGATGAGATTGATTTTCCACTCCCGTCTCCATTTCCAAAGCGCCTTCTCTCGGTATCGATCGCTTCATCCGCCGTCTGATACTTCATACCAAACGAGATTGTCGACGCCATACCGACTTGTAAAGCCGGACGTAGTCTTTTGCTTGTGTTCCCAGACGCGACCTTCAAGATCGCTCGTGACGCCAACATAAAGACTTCCGTTTCTTCTTGCGAGAATACAGACAAAGAACGTTTTCATAGCGGGCTTCCGATCAATACAAATATTGTCATCCCGGATGCGGCGCAGCGCGCAGCGATGCGCTGCTGGTCCGGGACCCGCCAAGCTCCGCCGCAATGGGTTCCGAGTGCGCGCTGCGCACGGCCCGGAGTGGCAAAGCAAGTGAAGCGAAAAGTGGCGTCCTACTTCAGCGCGAATCCCATGCGCGAGAGCATTGCCTTCAGCCGATCGCGACCCGACAGGCTTTCCGCTCCGGCGACGCGGCCCGACGAGCGCAGGCTCCACAGCGGCTGACCGTTGCGCTCGCGTTTGTTGAACACGTCGAGCTTCTGCTCATAGTCGGCGACCGGCGCCGTCGCCTGCGTCATGTCGTAAGTCTCGCGATGCAGCACCGCCGAACGCGCCAGACGCGGCTTGATCGCCGGCGCGCGCGATTCGTCCGGGTAGCCGATCGTGAGCCCGAATACGCCAACCGCCTTCGGCGGCAGACCGAGAAGCTCCGCCACCTCTTCCGGACGATTGCGCAGGGCGCCGAGATAACAGGTTCCGAGCCCGAGCGATTCGGCTGCGACGCAGACATTCTGCGCGGCGAGCGCAGCGTCGATCGCAGCGACGAGAAACATTTCGAAATAGTCGAGCGCGTCGCGCTTGTGCGGGATGCCGTCGGCGATGGCGGCGAGCCGCGCGAGATCGGCGATGAAGCACAGCGTCAGCGGCGCTTCCTCGATCTGCCGTTGTCCGCCGACCAACTCGTTGATGCGCGCGAGCCGCGCTTTGTCCTCGACCGCGACGACGCTCCAGGTCTGCAGGCTCGACGAGGTCGCAGCCGATTGGCCCGCCGCGACGAGCGTGTCCAGCACGCCGTGAGGCAAGGGATCGGGCCTGAACGCGCGCCAGCTGCGATGCGCCAGCAGGAGATCGATGACGCCGTTCGACGGCAGCAGCGCCTGATCCTGCGAATAGCGGGCGCGAAAGAGTTCTGCCGCACGCGATGTGGAGGACGCGATATCGTTCATCCGGCGATCTTCGAAAAATCGGCGACGGCGCGCGTTGCGGCGCGCAGTTGGTTGAGCAGCTTCAGGCGATTGGCGCGCAGCGCGGGATTGTCGGCGTTGACTGTGACCTTGTCGAAGAAGGAATCCACCGGCCCGCGCAACGTGCTGAGCGCGCGCATCGCGCCTTCGTAATCATCCTGCGCCACAGCGCTTTCCGCGTTCGACAGCGCGATGCTCAAGGCGTCGTTCAATGCTTTTTCCTCGACCGCCTGAAGCAGGCTCGCGTCGGGCGCTTCGTTGAACTTGCCTTCGCCGTCCTTCTTCTCTTCTGCGCGCAGGATGTTGGCGGCGCGGCGATATCCCGCGAGGAGATTCTTTCCGTCGTCGGTGTCGAGGAACTTTCCGAGCGCCTCGACGCGGCGGACCGTTGTCAACAAGTCCGTCTCGGTGGACCTGAGATAGAGTACTGATTGCACAAGATCGTGTCGCCTTCCTTGTTCTCGTAGAACAACTTCTAGTCTGTCGTCAAAGAACACCTGAAAATCATCCGCTGTTCTGACGTACGAAGAGTATTCGGCGCCGGGGCGTAT
>JBEVKO010000251.1:0-5306 GCA_040509705.1 Beijerinckiaceae bacterium | reverse complement strand
TGCCCGACGGCGCGATGCCGATCGTGCCAGTGCAGGCGGGGCCGAGGTCCGAGAGGATGTCGCCGAACAGATTGGAGGCGACGACCACGTCGAACCAGTCCGGATGCAGCACGAAATGAGCGGTCAAGATGTCGATGTGATACGTGTCGAGGCGCACCTCCGGAGAGCCCGCCGCCACGGCTTCGACGCGCTCGTCCCAGAAGGGCATGGTGATCGAGATGCCGTTCGATTTCGTCGCCGAAGTGACATGCTTTCGTTTGCGCGTTTCGGCCAGCCTGAATGCGAAATCGAGAATGCGATCGACGCCGTGGCGCGTGAAAACCGCTTCCTGCACAACGAATTCGCGATCTGTACCCGGAAACATGCGACCGCCGACCGAGGAATACTCGCCCTCCGTGTTTTCCCGCACGACGAAGAAATCGATGTCCCCGGGCTTGCGGCCGGCAAGCGGCGCTGCGACGCCTGGCATAAGCCGGACCGGCCTCAGGTTCACATACTGGTCGAACTCGCGGCGGAACTGGAGCAGCGAGCCCCACAGCGATACGTGATCGGGAATTTTCGCCGGCCAGCCGACTGCGCCGAAGAAGATCGCATCATGCTTGCCGATCTTGTCTTTCCAATCTTCCGGCATCATTCGCTGATGTTTTTCGAAATAGTCCCCCGAAGCGAAATCGAAATGATCAAGTTCGAGCTGAAAGCCGAACTTCGAGGCGGCCTTTTCCAGAGCGCGCACGCCTTCCGGCACGACTTCCTTGCCGATTCCATCGCCGGGGATGACGGCGATGCGATACTTACGATTGCTTTGCGTCGCCATTGATCCTTGTTCCTTCAAAGCGCCAATCGAGCGAAAGGTTAAGCCTATGAGTCTGGCTCTTCGGTGAGCGCGCACGCTATCGCCGTCCGTGTTCGGTTTGCAACATCGCGGCGGCGAGCGGCGGTCACGCGTCCTCGCCAAAGAACCGCTCGAATTCCTCCGCCACCAGGTCAGGCAGCTGTTCCGCGAGATAATGTCCGCCCGGCAGGGAGCGTCCGCGCACGTTCCCGGCGCGTTCCCGCCACAGCCTCAGCGGATCGAAGCATTTGCCGATCACGCCATGCTCGCCCCACAGCGCCAGCATCGGGCATGCGACCTTCCGGCCGTTGTCTTGATCGTCGTGCCTGATGTCGATCGTCGCGGCGGCGCGATAATCTTCGCAACTCGCATGGATCGCCGCCGGATCTCGAAAGCAGCGCAGATATTCAGCGAGCGCTTCGGGAGCGAAATGCTTCAGGTCGGCCGGCCGCCGTCCCATCCAGTAGGCGTCGGGATCGGCGCCGATCATCCGCTCGGGCAGGGGCGCGGGCTGGATGAGGAAGAACCAGTGCCAGTACGCGCGGGCGAAGGCGTCGCCTGCATCGCGATACATCTCGCGCGTCGGCGCAATGTCGAGCGTCGCGAGGCGCAGCACTCTTACGGAGTGATCGAGCGCCAGCCGGTGCGCCACGCGCGCTCCGCGATCATGCGAGCCGACATGGAATTTCTCGGCGCCGAGCGAGGTCATGACCTCGGCCATGTCCTGCGCCATCGCCCGCTTCGAATAGGGCGCGTGGTCGTCCGAAGACGGAGGCTTCGAGGAGTCGCCGTAGCCCCTGAGATCCGCACAGACGACGCGGAAGCTGCGCGCCAGCCGCGGCGCAACGCGGTGCCACATGACATGGGTCTGCGGATAGCCGTGCAGCAGCAGGAGGGGCGGGCCTTCGCCGCCGACGCGGGCGCGGATGGTCGCTCGCGCGGTCGGGATGTCCATCTGCGCGAAGCCGGGGAAAAGGTCGCCTGCGATGCTCATGTCGGAATGTAATAGGTCGGACGCCCGACGCGCGGGAAGGGGCAAGGTGTGTCCCGGACGCAACCCTCAGCCGAAACCGTGGCGCAGTCGGTTGCCAAGCGCCGGGCGCGCGTCATAACCGTGACCAATCGTGATTGGTTTCGAATCCGGGCTGGCATGACGCATTTCGCGCCTCGTACCCCTTTGTCTCTGGCGCTCGCCGTCGCTGCGGCCGCAGGTCTTTCAGCCTGCAACTACAGGGGCGTTCCCGATCCTGTCGTGTCTTCGCGCGACCAGGAATGGCTCGCCCTGGTCCCGAAGGGGGACATCGACGTCCAGTTCGCGCGCTATGAGATCAACGATCCGACCGGTGAAAAGCCCGGAACAGTCATCGTCGATACCAAGGAAAAGTTTCTCTATTTCGTCATGCCGAACCGCAAGGCGATCCGCTACGGCGTCGCGACGGGCGAGGAGGCCTATGGCTGGACAGGCGAGGCGGTGATGCAGCGCAAGGCCGAATGGCCGCGCTGGACCCCTCCGAAAGCGATGCTGGAGCGTTGGCCGCATCTTCTTCCGCGCGCGGGCGGCATGGCGGGCGGACCGGACAATCCCCTCGGCGCGCGCGCGCTCTATCTTTATCAGAACGGCAGGGACACGCTTTATCGCATCCACGGCACCAACGAGCCTGAGACAATCGGCCGGGCGGCGTCGTCAGGTTGCATCCGCATGCGCAACATCGACGCGATCGATCTTTACGAGCGCGTGAAGCTCGGCGCGAAGGTGATCGTCAGGTAAGACGAAAGGCGGCCTGAAAGGCAGGGCCGCAATCTGGGACTGCCGGGGTTTACTTGAGGGTCTGCAGATACGCGATCAGGTCGCCCCGGCGATCGGGATTGGTCACGCCGTTGAACGTGGCCATCAGGGTGCCTGGCACGGCGCCTTTCGGATTGGCGACGAAGGCGTCGATATCCTCAGCCGTCCATTTCTCGCTCGCATGGGTCTTCATGGCGGCGGAGTAGTTGAAGTTGGCGACGCCGGCCTTCGCCCGATCCATGATCCCGAACAGCGACGGGCCAGTGCGGGAGCCCGAGCCGTCCGCTTTGAGGCTGTGGCAGGTGACGCACTGCTTGGCGACGGTCTCGCCCTTGGCGACGTCCGCCTTGGCGAGGCGCTCGGCGATCGGCGCAGCTGCGGCCGGGGCCGCCGCCTGGGTGGACGAGGCTTCCTCCGCAGCTGGGAGATCGTAGCCCGGAACGGCAGGCTTCATCGGATGGAAAACGGCTTCGGAGACGAGATTGAGACCCATCACGAACAGGCAGGCGCCCAGCAAAGCGCCGGACATTTTGTTGAAAAGCAGCGGGTCCTTGCCGGTACTTGTGGAGGCCATGTTCGTCTCGCCCTGGTCGCCGCGGGTGATAGCCGGTTTGCGCGAAGCTTTGCAACACGTATAAGCCCGGCCGCTGCTGCTACCTTTCGCCGCCTTTCGAGCCTCTGATTTCCATGCCGCGACATCCATCCATGTCGGACCCGCTGATCGCGATTCCCGCCCGGCTCGCCTCGACGAGGCTGCCGGACAAGCCGCTGGCCGACATCAACGGCGAGCCGATGATCGTGCAGGTGTGGCGCCGCGCGATCGAGGCCGGCGTCGGTCCTGTTATCGTTGCAACCGACTCTGAGAGAATCGCCGATGCGGTCCGCGCCGTCGGCGGGCTTGCGGTGATGACCAGCGCCGAGCATCAGACTGGCTCGGACCGCATTCGCGAGGCCACCGATCTGCATGATCCCGACGGGCGCCACGACATCATCGTCAACCTGCAGGGCGATTTTCCGACGATGGACCCGAAGGCGCTCGCAGCCGCCGCCCTGCCATTGTCGGACCCCGAGGTTCAGATCGCAACGCTCTGCTCGGAAATCGTCGACGAAGAGGAGAAGACCGCGCCGAGCGTGGTCAAGCTCATCGGCACGCAGATTTCAGCGCATCGCCTGCGCGCGCTCTACTTCACGCGCGCCACCGCGCCGACCGGACCGGGGCCGCTCTATCATCACGCCGGCGTGTACGCCTATCGTCGCGCGGCGCTGCGCAGATTCGTTTCGCTGCCGCGATCGCCGCTCGAGATCCGCGAGAGCCTCGAGCAGCTGCGCGCTTTGGAGGACGGCATGCGGATCGACGCGACGATCATCGATCACGCGCCGCGCGGCGTCGACACGCCGGACGACCTCGATCGTGCGCGCGCGGCGCTCGCGGCAAGCAATCGAACGTGAATTCGGCGAACAGCAGGGATCGCATCGTGACAGGCAAAATCGCATTCCAGGGCGAGTCCGGCGCCAATTCGCACATCGCATGCGATGAAGTGTTTCCGCAGATGGAGCCGTTGCCCTGCGCCACGTTCGAGGACGCCTTCGCCGCGATCCAGGACGGCGCCGCCCAACTCGGCATGATCCCGATCGAGAATTCGATCGCGGGCCGCGTCGCGGATATTCATCATCTCTTGCCGACGTCCGGCCTGCATATCGTCGGCGAGCATTTCCTGCCGATCCGGTTCCAGCTCATGGCGCCGCCGGGCGCGACGCTCGCCACCATCAAGACGGTCTATTCCCATGTGCATGCGCTCGGGCAATGCCGCAAGATCATCCGCAAGCTCGGCATGAAGGCCGTCGTCGCCGCCGATACGGCCGGCGCCGCGCGCCAGATCGCGGAGTGGAACGATCCGACGCGCGCGGCTTTGGCGCCGCGTCTCGCCGCGCAGATCTACGGTCTCAACATTCTCGCCGAGGATGTGGAAGACGAGAAGCACAACACGACCCGCTTCATCATCCTGTCCAGGACGCAGCAGCTCGCAGCGGCGGACAACGGCCCGGCCGTCACGTCGTTTGTGTTCCGCGTCCGCAACCTGCCGGCCGCGCTCTACAAGGCGCTCGGCGGCTTCGCGACCAACGGCGTCAACATGACGAAGCTCGAAAGCTACATGATCGACGGGCATTTCTTCGCCACCATGTTTTATTCCGAGGTGGACGGACATCCCGCGGACGAAGGCCTTGCGCGGGCGCTGGAGGAATTGAACTTTTTCTCGCGCGAGTTCCGCATTCTCGGCGTCTATCCGCGCCATCCGTTCCGCGATTCTTTTTCAGAGGTGCGGTGAGGCGGACGGTTGTTGCGCGTGGCGGTTTGACCGCTCCTCATCTGTCTGGCGTTTCGCGCCATCCACCCTCTCTCCGTTGTCACGGGGAGAAGCTGGCCGCGAAATCGGCCGGATGCGATGACGTAAAAATTTCGACCAGCTTCGCCTACACCTCCACCCGCCACACCAGCTTGATTACGTCCTTTAGAAAATTATCCTGCTGCTCGCCGACGAGCACGCCGCCGTTCTTCTCGATCACGCGGCGCGAGGCGTAGTTGTCCGAATCGCAGGTGATGGTGACGAAGGGCAGCCCGAGCTCGCGCGCGACCGGAAGAATGAGGCGTAGCGCTTCGGTGGCGTAGCCGCGGCCGTTCTTCCAATA
>JBEVKO010000250.1:0-3238 GCA_040509705.1 Beijerinckiaceae bacterium | reverse complement strand
GCCGCGCCGTGCCAGGCCGTTCCCCGCGCAGCGACACGGTGCTCCACGAGACGATCCAGCGCCAGGCGGAGCGCCGGGAGTCCAAGCTGCTCGAGCTTGCGACCATCGGCGCCTCGGCCCCCTTCATTGGGCTCTTCGGGACTGTGTGGGGCATCATGAACTCGTTCCAGTCGATCGCTGCGTCGAAGAACACCTCGCTGGCGGTTGTCGCGCCAGGCATCGCCGAAGCGCTGTTCGCCACCGCCGTCGGTCTCTTCGCCGCCATCCCGGCGGTCATCGCCTACAACAAGCTCCAGGCCGAGGCGACGAAGGCCACGAGCCGCCTCGAAGCCTTCGCCGATGAGTTCTCGGCCATCCTCTCCCGCCAGGTCGACGAGGCGCGTTCGCATACGCCCGCCGACCGCGCCGCGGCCTGAGGCCCCGGCCATGGCGATGGCTTCCGGAGCCGCCGGCGGAGCGGGCGGCCGCAGGCGGCGCAGGCGAGGGCGACGCTTCCGCCCGATGTCCGACATCAACATGACGCCGTTCATCGACGTCATGCTGGTGCTGCTCATCATCTTCATGGTCGCCGCCCCGCTTTTGACTGTCGGTGTGCCGCTCGATCTGCCGCAGACTCGCGCCGCGCCGCTGAACATCGACCGGCAGCCGGTGACAGTTTCGATCAATGAGCGAGGCCAGATCTTCCTTGGCGACAAGCAGGTCGCCGACAACGAGGTTATCCCGGCCCTGCAGAATGCGGCGAAGCAGGGCGTCGAGGAGCGGATCTATGTCCGCGCCCACAAGAAGGTGGACTACGGACGGGTCGCGCAGATCATGGCGACGATTACTCAGGCGGGCTACAAAAAGGTCGCACTCGTCACCGAACCTGACGCCCGCAGTTGATGTGTCGGCAGGCGAGAGTTTCGTTTCGCCGGGAGATGCGTGGAGAAAGTTGAGCCAAAGCGCCGTGCGTTTCAATCGAACCGAACCGGGCATCGTGCTCTCGAGCGTCGCGCATGCGGCGCTGTTCGCGTTCGTCATTGTCGGCTTCTCCCAACCCTCCAGCTATCAGGACCAGGACGAAAGCGTGCCGGTCGAGGTGGTCAGCGAGAGTGAGCTTCGGCAAATGACGCGCGGCGACATCGAAGCCAAGACGCAGACCGAGGCGACGCAGCCGCGCGCAGATCGCGTCGCCGAAGCGACGGAGCGCAAGCCGGATGCGCAGCTTGGCGATCGCCAGGTTGAATCCCCCGCCGGCCCTCCCGACGCCAAGGAAAAGGCCGACGGCGAGGCGGAAAAGGCGGCCGAGGCCAAGGCGCGAGCCGAAGCGGAAGCAAAGGCGAAGGCGGACGCAGACGCGAAAGCTGCTCAGGCCGCCGCCGAGCGCGCGCGGCAGCAAGCCGCGGAGCGCGCAAAAGCCGAGGAGAAGTCGCGGCAGGAGGCGGCCCAGCGCGCGTCCGAAGAGGAGCAGGAGCGCAAGGACGCCGAGGAACTGCGCCAGCGCAAGGCGCTCGAAGTGAAACAGGCGGCGGAAGCCAAGGCCCGCCGCGAGGCCGAGGCGAAAGCGTTGCGCGAAAAGATCGAGCGCGAACAGAAGGAAGCCGAAGAGCGCAAACAGGCGGAGGCCGAGAAGGCGCGCAAGGCGGCCGAAGCCAGGCGCGTCGCCGAAGAGAAGGCGAAGAAGGCGGCCGACGACAAGGCGAAACATGAGGCCGAGGCGAAGGCCGCAGCGGCGCAGCAGGCGGAGCAGAAGCCGTTCAATCCGCTCGATATCGCACGGCTGCTGCAGAACAAGCAGCCGGCGCAGACCACCGGCTCGACGGCGCCGCAGATTCAGCATCAGGCTTCGGTCGGCGCGCCGACGGCTTCGGCGGCGAAGCTCAGCCAATCGGACCGTGATGCATTGATCGCATTCCTGCAGGAGCGCATGGAGCGCTGCATCAGCTATCCGGCAGGATCGGATCAGAAAAAACGGCCGGAAGTCCGCGTGATCCTGGCGCGCGACGGATCGCTCGCGGCCCCGCCGGCGCTGATCGGCGGCGATCGCGCCATCGGCGAAGCGGCGGTGCGCGGCATCCGCCGTTGCGCGCCCTACGCCATACCCGAGCGCTTCGCCGCAATGTACGAAGACTGGCGCGATCTCGTCATCAGCATCGACACGTCAGGACTTCGCTGACCGTCACCCTCTCGCCGCATCCTCACAGCATTTTCGCCTTGGCCCCGAGCTAGCCGCATCGCCATGAGTCTTTCCGAGTCTCTCCACCGTCGCTCGCTTCTTCAAGCCCTCGTCGCCGCTTCGATCGCGCCCGTCGCAATGCTGCCGCTGACGCCGGCGCGCGCTGAGCTCAAATTCGATCTGCGGCCCGGCGCTTTCAAGCCGATGCCGATCGCGATCGCCGACATGCTCGGCGAGGGCGATCAGGGCCAACGCGTCTCGGCCGTCATCACAAACAACCTCAAGCGCAGCGGCTATTTCGAACCCATCGATCGCGCCTCGTTTGTCGAGAAAGTGTCCAATCCCGACAGTGCGCCCGACTTCAACAGCTGGCGCGCGCTCGGCGCGCAGGCGCTCGTCACCGGCCGCGTGTCGCGCGATGCGGCGGGACGGATGCGGGTCGAATTCCGGCTGTGGGATGTCGGCGCCGGCGTGCAGGCGACGGGGCAGCAATTCTTCACCGATCCCAACAACTGGCGCCGCGTCGCCCATCTCGTCTCGGATGCAGTCTGGCAAAGCATCATCGGCGAAAAGGGGCACTTTGATACGCGCGTCGTTTTCGTCGATGAGAGCGGTCCGAAGGAGCGCCGCCGCAAGCGCCTGGCGCTGATGGACCAGGACGGCGCCAATGTCCGCTTCCTCACCAGCGGCGCCGATCTCGTCGTGACGCCGCGCTTCTCGCCGACGACGCAGGACATCGCTTATATGGCGTTCGGCGCCGGCGGCGAGGCGCGCGTGTTCGTGCACAGCCTCGAAGGCAACCAGCGCGAATCCGTCGGCAATTTTTCCGGCATGAGCTTCTCGCCGCGTTTCTCGCCGGACGGGCAGCGGCTGGTGATGAGTCTGCAGCAGGGCGGCAACTCCAACATCTTTGCAATGGATTTGCGCTCACGCGCCACGACGCGCCTCACCGACACGGGCGCCCTCGACACATCGCCGAGCTTTTCGCCGGACGGACAGCAGATCGTCTTTGAAAGCGACCGCGGCGGCGCGCAACAGATCTACGCGATGAACGCCGGCGGCGGCGCGGCCAATCGAATCTCG
>JBEVKO010000249.1:0-5601 GCA_040509705.1 Beijerinckiaceae bacterium | reverse complement strand
GCGAGGAGCAGTGGATGGAGCAGGCCGACCGTCTCGGCAAGCGATTCGACGAGAACCCTGGCGACCGGATCATATCGCTGAACTACTCGCGTGCGCTGCGCGCGCTGGGCCGGCGCGAACAGGCAGTCGCTGTCCTGCAGCAAGCCGCCGCTCGCTCGCCGGGCGACCTTGAACTCCTTGGCGCGTACGGTCGCGCGCTCGTCGACGCTGGCAAGCTCCGCGAAGCGCTCGGCATTCTTGACAAGGCGCACACGCCTGAGCGTCCTGACTGGCGAATCCTCTCTGCCCAAGGCGTCGTTTCCGACAAACTCGGCGAGCATCAGGCCGCGCAACGCTACTATGATCAGGCGCTGGGCATCGCGCGCGACGAACCAAGCGTCATGTCCAATCTCGGCTTTTCATATGCGCTGTCGAAGCGCTTGCCCGAAGCCGAGTCGGTGCTGCGCGCTGCGGCCAAGCACCCGCGCGCCGATGCGCGTGTGAGGCAAAATCTGGTTCTTGTGCTCGGGCTACAGGGAAAGTTCGCCGAGGCCGAAGAACTTGCGCGGACCGATCTCACATCCGAGGTCGCCGCACAAAACGTCGCCTATCTCCGTCGCCTGGTCTCGCAGCCGAACAACTGGGCCAAGATCAAGCAGTCGATCCAGCGGTGAAACGGGTGTGACCAAGCCACTCGGCGAAGGCGCGGCCACGCCTGGCGGAGGTTAGCGATCACAACCTTGAGAAAGCGCCTGACAGGCGGGCGCGCTGCGCCAGCTCATTTCCACTTGAAGACCTGGATGCCGGCCGGGCCCATAATGACTACGAAAAGCACCGGCAGGAAGAACAGGATCATCGGAACTGTCAGCTTAGGCGGGAGCGCGGCTGCTTTCTTTTCCGCCTCCGTCATGCGGTTGTCGCGAAATTCCTGGGCCAGCACACGCATCGCCTGCCCAATCGGCGTGCCGTATCGCTCTGATTGGCTGAGCGCCGTGCAGACCGATTTCACGTCGGCGAGGCCGGTGCGCGTCGAGAGGTTCTCATAGGCCTGGCGGCGCTCGGAAAGGTAAGAGAGTTCGGCGGTCGCCAGCATCAGTTCCTCGGCGAGGGGAATGGACTGATGCCCTATTTCCTCGCTCACTTTCCGAAAGCTCTGCTCGATCGACATGCCGGATTCAACGCAAATCAGAAGCAGATCGAGCGCGTCGGGGAACGCGCGCGTAATCGACAGCTGGCGCTTCGAAATCGTATTGGAAAGATAGATTTCCGGCGCCTTGAACCCGATATAGGCCGCAATCGCACAGCCGGTGAACTTTGTGATGAAGGGATATTGCGGCATATCCAAAATGAAAAAGACATAGAGAATGGCGATCGCAAAGAACACGAGCGGCGCGATGAAGCGAAAGAACAGAAAGGCGACCTCAGCTTGCTGGCCGCGGAATCCAGCCATCTGCAGCCGCTGCTTGGCGCTATCTGCGTTGAGCCAATCGCGAAGCTTGAAGCGATTGACCATGCCGAGCATGTAGGCCTTTGGCTCCAGTCGAAGCGCCCGCTTGTCGCCGCCCTTGTCAAGTCGATCGCGCTCCCGCGCGCGAATTCGTTCTCGTTCGATCGACACCGCCTTGGCGCGCTTTTTCAGCGCGTCGCCTTCGAGCAGGGGAACGGCGATTGACACGACTGTCGCCGCTGCGGCGATTGCGCTTGCAATCATCAGAAGGAAGCGCGCATCCGTGATCTTGGAGAAGATGAGATCGAAAAGCATCCCGCCCTCAAAAGTCGAAGCGTATCATCTTGCGCATCACCATGATGCCAAGGAACATCCAGAACAACGAGCCGGCGATCATGATCTTGCCGGTTTGCGTCAGAAAAAGCACCATCATGTATGAGGGCGTCATGATCGTCACGAGGCAAGCGACAATGAACGGCAATGCGCCGATGATAGCGGCGGAGGCCTTTGCTTCCATGCTCATTGCGGCGATTTTGCCTTTCATCTTTTTGCGCTCCCGCAACACCCTCGAAAGGTTTCCGAAGGCTTCGGAAAGCGAGCCGCCCGTCTTAGACTGGATCTGCACAACGATGCCAAAGAAGTTTGCTTCCGATGTCGGCATGTTCGTGTAAAGCTTCCCGCACGCCTCTCCGACCGTCATCCCCATCGATTGAGCGTCGATGATTTTTTTGAATTCGGACCGCACCGGATCGACCGCCTCCACCGAAATGATCCGCAGACAATCGCCCAAAGGAAGACCCGATTTGACGCCGCGGACGATGATGTCGATGGCGTTTGGAAACTCATCCTGAAACTTCTTTATTCGCCGCGACCGCAGCGTCGATAGAAAGAGCAGCGGAAGCGAGAGTGCGGCGGTAGCGCCTGTGGGAATCCCGAGCAGAACGCTCCTCATGCCGATTGCGATCACGGACCCGACAACAAGGCCCACGAGTAAGCACACCAGGTAAAAGCGATTTTTGCTCCATTGCAAGCCCGCCTGGGTAATGCGCATTTCGAGCGTTAGCTTGCGATCGGCTCTTTCCTTGCGCTCGATTTCCTTGAGGCTTTGTGCGATGGCGTCGCGACGACTTGTTGTGCTAGCGCGTTCGGCACGGCGGCGTGGGGCGTCGACGTCAACGATCGCCCGATGACGCTTCTCGCCGCGACTGTCGCCGGACAAGTAAGGATAGATCAGCGCGTAGGCAGCGCCGCCCGTCGCCACCATGGCGAGGAATATGATTGCTACGGTCGTCAATGTCATCGCTGTCTGGTGCTCGGGCCACTACGCATGGTCGGGAGAAGCTTGGCCGAGACTGTCGAGAGCGGCCGCGAGTCGACGCTCTTCACCGTAGTAGCGGGCGCGCTCCCAAAAGCGCGGCTTGCCGATGCCCGTCGAAACGTGGCGTCCGATGATCTTGCCGTTGGCGTCCTCGCCGTCGAGTTGGTAGAGGCAGAGATCCTGCGTAATGATGACGTCGCCTTCCATCCCCATCACTTCGGTGATGTGCGTGATTCGGCGGCTTCCGTCGCGCAGGCGCGACGCCTGAACGATGACATCGATCGAGGACGTCATCATTTCGCGGATCGTCCTGCTGGGAAGTGAAAATCCGCCCATCGTTATCATCGACTCGATACGCGATAAGCATTCACGCGGATTATTGGCGTGCAGCGTGCCCATGGACCCGTCATGGCCGGTGTTCATCGCCTGCAGGAGATCAAATGCCTCCGGTCCGCGAACCTCGCCGACGATGATCCGTTCCGGCCGCATGCGCAGGCAGTTCCGAACCAGGTCGCGCATGGTGATCTGGCCCTGACCCTCGAGGTTCGCGGGCCGGGTTTCCAACCTCACGACGTGCTGCTGCTGAAGCTGCAGCTCGGCTGCGTCCTCACAGGTAATGACCCGCTCGTCGTCATCGATGTAGCGCGTCAGGCAGTTCAACAGCGTCGTTTTGCCGGAACCGGTGCCGCCCGAAATGACGACATTGCATCGGACGCGGCCGATGATTTTCAGGATCTCCGCGCCTTCGGGCGATATCGATCCAAACCTGACAAGCTGCTCCAGCGTCAGCTTGTCTTTCTTGAACTTTCGAATGGTGAGCGCTGGCCCGTCGATGGAGAGAGGCGGCGCGATTACGTTGACGCGCGATCCGTCAGCCAGGCGCGCGTCGCAGATCGGGCTGGACTCATCCACACGCCGACCGACCTGGCTTACGATGCGCTGGCATATGTTCATGAGTTGCGCGTTGTCGCGGAACTTGATGTTGGTCAGCTGAATCTTGCCGCCGACCTCAATGAATGTCCGATCCGCGCCGTTTACCATGATGTCGGCGATGTCGTCGCGCATAAGCAACGGCTCGAGCGGGCCATATCCCAGCACGTCATTGCAGATGTCGTCGAGCAATTCTTCCTGCTCGGCAATCGACATGACAACGCTTTTCAGCGCAATGATTTCGTTGACGATGTCGCGGATTTCTTCGCGAGCGCTTTCAGCGTCGAGACGCGACAACTGGGCCAGATCGATCGCCTCAATCAGGGCGCCGAAGATCATGCTTTTGGTTTGGTAGTACTCCTCGGACCGCGTCCGAGAGGATACGACTTCAATCGGGCGGGCCGCCGACCAGGATTGCGACGACGACGCCGGCGCCGCTGACGGAGTCGCCGGCGCAGCCATCTCGGCCGAGCCTTCTCGTCCTCCGAAGCCGGAAGGCGTTCCGGCGGTTGCTGCTCTGCGTCCAAACATCGTGCAGTTCAGTGCTCGTTGGTGAAGGTCAGGCGCGCCGCAGCTTTTTCAGTAGCGGCGCAAGTAGGTTGCCTTTGCTCTTGACGATCTGCTGACGACCGAGAGCGGCGGTGGACAAGAGCTCGAAGGTTTCGGACACCTTCCCCGTGTTCTGGATCTCCATGATCATGCGGCCGTTGTTCAGCGCCGAGCCAAAGAGCGCCGCATCGAAGGGGATCGTGGCCATGGGCTCGATCTCCAGAACCTTGCTGAAGTCGCCGAGCGGCAATTCAGGACGCTTCGGCATGCCTATCTTGTTGACGATCAGCTTCGGCGGCCGATCGTTCGGCCGCGCCTGTTTCAACACGCTGAAGATATTCTTGACGTTTCGAAAGCTCGCCAGATCGGGCTCAGCAACGACAATCACCTCATCGGCGCCTACGGCGACTCGCTTCGCCCACGACGTCCAGATGTGCGGCATGTCGAGAACAATGCAGGGCGTGGATGCGCGCAGGACATCAAGAACCGCGTCGAAGGCGGTTTCCTGAAGATCGTATACGCGGTCAAGCAAGGCGGGCGCTGCGAGCAGGCTCAGATTGTCTGAGCATTTGGTCAAGAGACGATCGACGAGATTTGCGTCGATCCGGTCCGGCGCAAACACCGCATCGGCGACGCCCTGGGGCGGATCCTGGTCGAAGTCGAGCGCCGCCGTGCCGAAGCCGAGGTCGAGATCGGCGATGACCGTGTTGACTTTCTGCGCCGAAGAAATCGCCCAAGCCAGATTGTGCGCGATGGTCGAGGCTCCGACCCCACCCTTTGTTCCAATAACGGCGATGGTACGTCCGACGACGTCGACGCCTTCCGCCGTGTACAGATTCGAAGCCGAGCGGATGAATTGAAGGGTGGTTATCGGTCCGACCAGGTAGTCGCTGACGCCTCGCTTGGTGAGGTCCCGGTAGAATCTTACGTCGTTGATCGGTCCGACGACCATGACTCGGGTCGCCGCATCGCATAGCTCCGCGAGCTGATCGAGTTGCGTCAGCATCTGCCTTGGATCACCACCGCTTTCGAGCAGAAGCAGATTCGGCGTCGGCGCGGACTGATATGCTTCGAGAGCGGCGGCTGCGCCGCCCATTTGCACCTTGAGATGCGTGCGCGCCATGCGGCGATCGTTCGCAGCTTCCTCGATCGCCGCCACCAGAGCCTGCGTTTCGCAGAACGCCTGGATCGAGATGCGCGGCAGGGGCGCGATCACCATGTCGGGCGCAAGATCGGATTGCGCTTCCTCCGACGGCAGTGCGTAGCTGAGCGCTTCACGCATTAGTTCGTCCCCACGACCCTGTTGATGGTGGTGCCCGTCGAACGATACGAAGTCGACGGATCCTCGCCAGTCCGCTGCATCTCGATGACCTTGATG
>JBEVKO010000248.1:0-5502 GCA_040509705.1 Beijerinckiaceae bacterium | reverse complement strand
ATCGCATGCGCCCCATCCCTGCCCCACGCGCGGCACGCCGCCCGACGAGCCGCACCCAAGAATAGTTAGGACTAAGCTCATGCGGCGCCGGCTCCGCCGCGGCGCGCAAAGGGAAGATCGAGGCCGTGCGTCTTACCGAAGTAGCGCAGAAAATTCGCCGTCGTGTCGAGAGCCAGCGTTTCGGGCGACACGCCTTTGATTTCGGCCAACGTGAGCGCCGTGTAAGCGACATATGAAGGCTCGTTGCGTTTGCCGCGATAAGGGACAGGCGCAAGATAAGGCGCGTCAGTTTCAACCAGCAGCCGATCTAAAGGAATCAAGTTTCCAATGCGCCTCAGTTCGTCTGCGTTGCGAAACGTGATCATACCGGAAAAGGAGATGAGAAAGCCGAGCTCAAGGCCGGTGCGCGCCAGATCTTCACCGGAAGAGAAGCAGTGCAGCACCGCCTTGAATGCGCCGCGCTGATGCTCTTCGCGCAGGATGACGATCATCTCCTGATCGGCCTCACGCGCATGAATGACAAGCGGTAGGCCAGTTTCTCGCGCCGCCGCGATATGGGTGCGAAAGACGCGCGCCTGCACATCGCGCGGGCTCTTGTCATAGTGAAAGTCGAGGCCGGACTCGCCGATCGCCACGCACCGGGGATGTGCGGCGAGCGCGACGAGACGCTCCACCGCCATGTCCGGTTCTTGCGCGGCGTTGTGCGGATGTGTTCCGATTGTGAACAGCACCTCTGGATGCGCTTCGGAGATCGCGCGGTACAATTCGAACTTCGAAACCAACGTCGAAATCGTCAACATGAGCCCGACGCCTGCATCGTTCGCGCGGCCCAGCACGCCGGTTCGATCCGCCGCGAGCTCGGTGAAGTCAAGATGACAATGGCTATCGATCAGCATCAGCTCTGACCGGTTTCGGCCTCGACATAACGGGGGAAGATTCCTTGAGGCGTCGGCAGCGGCGATCCCGCCGCGATGCGTCCCGCCGGGCCGACATCGTTGAAGTCGCGCCGGTCGCCTGGGACCGCAAGCTGATCAAGGAGCTTTGCGGCGCCAGCGGGTATCGCCGGCTGCGCCATGATGCCGATCGAGCGCAAGGCCTCGGCTGTTACGGAGAGCACCGTCGCCATCCGAGCAGGATCGCTCTTGCGCAACGCCCATGGCTCCTGAGAGGCGAAGTAGCGATTGGCTTCGGCGACCACGTTCCAGATCTCTCCCAGCATGATGTGAATCGCGAGATTCTGCATTGCTGCGCGCGCCTTGTCTGGCAACGAATCGACGAGCAGCAGCAATGTTTCATCGACCTCGGTCAACGCGCCCATCGCCGGAAGCTTGCCGTCGCAATTTCGGGCGATCATCGTCAAGGATCGCTGCGCAAGATTTCCGAGATCGTTGGCGAGATCCGCGTTGATGCGCGCGACAATCGCCTCGTGGCTGTAGCTGCCATCCTGGCCGAATGGAACCTCACGCAGGAAGAAATAGCGCATCTGGTCGACGCCGTAGTGGTCGGCGAGCGTAAACGGGTCGACGACATTGCCGACCGATTTCGACATTTTCTCGCCCTTGTTCAGCACGAAGCCGTGACCGAAGACGCGTTTCGGAAGTTCGAGGCCCGCCGACATCAGGAACGCCGGCCAATAGACGGTATGAAAGCGAGTGATGTCCTTTCCAATCACATGCACGTCCGCTGGCCAGTATTTTGCGCGTGGACTATTCGGATCGGGAAAGCCTGTCCCCGTCACATAGTTGTTCAGCGCATCGACCCACACATACATGATGTGTTTCTGGTTCGTGTGCGTGGCGCCCGCCGGCACGGGAACGCCCCAATCGAAAGTCGTCCGGCTTACCGACAGATCTTGCAGGCCGCCGCTGACGAAGCTCCGCACTTCGTTCAGTCGCTCACGCGGTGAGATGAAGTCGGGTTGCTCGGCGTAAAGCTCGAGCAGCTTGTCCTGATAGGCTGAAAGACGAAAGAAATAGCTTTCCTCTTCCACCCACTCGACAGGCGTTCCCTGCCCGCCGACCCGCGTTCCATCATTGAGAAGCCTTGTCTCCTCTTCGCCATAGAAGGCTTCGTCGCGCACAGAATACCAGCCAGCGTAGCGACCGAGATAAATATCGCCATTCGACTCCATGCGCCGCCACAGTTCCTGCGTGGACGGCGCATGATCGGGATCGGTCGTGCGAATGAACCTGTCGAAGCTGACCGCGAGCTTCTGGTTCATGGCGAGGAATAAGGCCGCGATCTGGTCCACATAGGCCTTCGGCGTCACGCCCTTCGATTCAGCAGTGCGCTGGACCTTTTGCCCGTGCTCGTCGGTGCCAGTCTGAAAGAACACGTCATAGCCATCCAGCCGCTTGAAGCGCGCGATCGCGTCGGTCGCAATCGCCTCGTAAGCGTGTCCAATGTGCGGCGGTCCGTTGGGATACGAGATCGCCGTCGTGATGTAGAACTTGTCTTGAGTGCTCATTCAGGAATTGCTCAGGAGGCGCGCAAGCGTGCGAAGGCGTCTGCCATATCGGAAAACAGGCCGACTATAAAAGGGCGGCGATCAACATTGTAGGCCTCGATCATCCGCGCCCCTTCATGGAGCTTCTCCCAAATTTCGGCAAACGGCTCAACGCGCGCTGCTGCGCCGCCCGCCTCCTCCGCCACGATCCCCGATAGCCAGCCCCGGACGGCGTCCAGCACCTCGCCGAAGAAAACCTCGCCGTCGCGTCCGGTTGAACGCGAAGCGAGGTCCATGAGGGCGTCCGGCGCCAGGTCAGGCAGCTTGTCGAGCATGGCCCGTGTGCGTTTCCCCATCGAGGCAAGTTCCGGGTCGAGCAGGGCGAGCGCCCGCCGGACCGAGCCCCTCGCCTCCGCCACGGCCGCTGCGACGGCATCCACATCATCTTCGCCAAGATCGGCAAGTATTTGCCTGAGGTCGTCGGGACTGAGCGGTCCGAGATCGAGCCTGCGGCAGCGGGAGCGAATGGTCGGCAACAGGCGGTCCGGCGCGTGTGACACAAGCAGGAGGATGGATTGTTCCGGCGGTTCCTCGAGCGTTTTCAATAAGGCGTTGGCGCTGGAACGGTTCAGATCCTCCGCTGCGTCGACAATGCAAATTCGCCAGCTTTCGTTGAGAGCGGTCTCGTGAAACATTGCAATCGCGTCGCGGACATCTGCGACTGGAATTTCCGTCTGCGGCTTGCCGGTCTTTTCGTTGAGGCCCCTCCGCAACACCCTCAAGTCCTGGTGTTTCTGCTTCGCTACCGCAACGGCGGCCGGGTGGCTTGGATCGACGAAGAGGTCGCGCGCCATTTGCACAGACGCGTTCCTCGGTTTGGGATGCGCGAGCAGAAAGCGAGCGATCCTGTAGGCGAGGGTCGCCTTTCCCACGCCTTCGGGGCCGCCAAGAATCCAGGCGTGATGCAGGCGGCCGAGACGGTAGGCGTCGAGGAATTCCCGTTCAGCCGCCGGGCGCCCGATGAAGCTGCTCGTCTCTCGCGGGTGTGGCCGCCCTTCGATCTGATCTGGTCCGACGTCGTCACTCATTGTCCGAGGCGCTCGCGCACAATCGCACGGATGTCAAACATCAGCGTCGCTGCAGGCCGCGTCGCATCGACGACGGCGCACCGTCCTGGCTCACTTTGCGCGATGGCCAGAAATCCCGCGCGAATGCGTTCATGAACGGCAATATCCTGGCTCTCAAATCGGTCCACGGTCGCCGCGCCGCGCCGGGCGCCGGCCCGGGCCAGCCCTTCCGGTGCGGGCAGGTCAAGCACGAACGTCAGGTCAGGTTGGGTGTCGCCAACGACGATTTTCTCCAGGCCCAGAACGAGCGACATTTCGACGCCACCGGCTACCGACTGATAGATACGGCTTGAGTCGGCGAATCGATCGCATAGCACCCATGTTCCCTTTTCCAGGGCGGGCGCGATGCGCGCGCGGACGTGATCGTACCGCGCGGCGTTGAACAGGAAGGTTTCCGCAACCGGGCCCATCTCCTTCGCCTGGCCGCTGAGGAGAAAATCGCGCACGCGCTCCGCGATCTCTGAACCGCCAGGCTCCCGCGTTTCATCGACCGAGATGCCTGCTTCGCGCAGCGCCTGAGCCAACAGCCGCACCTGCGTTGATTTGCCTGCGCCCTCCCCGCCTTCGAAGGTGATGAACCGGCCGCGCGCCGATCGGTCGGGAGTCGCCACGGGCTTAGCTCGCCCCTGCGCGCAGGCGGCGGAAACCCCACTCGAGCAACTTGCGGCTCTCCTCCGCCCGCTGCCGCTCCGACGCCAGCCCGTTCACGACGAGAATTAGCCGTCGGCCGCGCCGCACCGCAGAACCCACCAGCCCAAATCCGCTTTCCCTCAACATTCCGGTCTTCAGCCCATCGGCGCCGATGTTCATGGCGAGCAGCGGGTTGCGATTTTGCCGCCTGTTATTGTTCCATGCAAACTCCTTCACTCCGAACACGCCATAGAACTCAGCGTGCGTCCGAATGAGGCTGTTCGCGAGCATCGCCATCTCGCGCGCTGTGGCCTTCTGGCGCGGGGCAGGCAAGCCGGTTGCGTTGAGAAACGTGGACCTGGGAAGATCGAGTTCGCGGGCGCGCTGCGTCATCATTCCTGCGAAATTCTCCTCGCTACCCCCAATTGCTTCCGCCAACGCAATTGCAGCGTCGTTCCCCGAAAGGACAACGAGACCTGTCATCAGATCGCGGACTTTCACGCGGCTGCCGGGCGTAAGGAACATTGCCGAGCGACCCGCGGCCGCACCCCGCGCCGCATTCTCCGATATGGCAACCTCGTCATCGAGCTTCAGCCGGCCACGCTTGATTTCGTCAAACAGAATATGCGCCGTCATCAATTTCGCGAGGCTCGCCGGCGTCATTGACGCATCCGCCGACTTTTCGAAGAGAATTGCGCCACTATCGCCATCCATCAGGATAGCGAAACGAGCAGATGTCTGGATTGTCTGGGCCCCGACGGGGGCCTGGCCCCAGGTGAGGCTTGCGAGAGCAAGCAAGAGGCATCGAAGCAAGCGCCCGCATATTGCCTCAACTGGGATATTCGCGAAGGCGAGAATTGGCCGCGCCGTTGGCGCGGAACCGGGCGAGATCAATGCGTCTCGGAGAGCGGGCGGAATGTCTGAGTCTTTAGAGCCGCCCACGGATCAGTTTTCTCAAAACGCATCGTGACGCGGGCCGGCTCCGCATAGAAGAGCGCGGCCACGGCGGGAGATTTTTGCCGCGGCGCGACTGCGCTCGTCGACACGGTGCGCGGAACAGCGCTCATCACCGGCGTTGCGGCATTCGGAATGGTGCCGAGATCGAATGGACGTTCGGGCGGCAGCGGGAGCGCAACTGTTGTTCCAACAGGCGGCGCTGACAATGCAGCGGGCGCCGTCGTCGGCGTCACCGCAACCGGGATCGTAGCGGTCCGAGGCGTCACCACCGGTTCAGGCGTTGACGCTGCGAAGCCAAACAACGGCGTGCGGAACGACTGCGCCGGCTCCGACACTCTCGCC
>JBEVKO010000247.1:0-14122 GCA_040509705.1 Beijerinckiaceae bacterium | reverse complement strand
GAAGCGGCTCTCACCGGCAATCCGGCGACTTCTTTGGACGGCGACTGGCTCGACTATCGTCGCGCGAAAATCGCGGGTCCAGAAGAGCTGGAAGGAGCCATCGTCAGGGCCTTGCGCGTCGTCAACGGCTATGACGCCGTTTTCCGCCTCGGCGTTTCCGGCCGGCTGGGGAAGGATGTTACGGAAGAGGTCGCAGCTCGGCTTATCGCCGCGCGCAATGCAATTCAGGAGCGTCTCGCCGCCTCCGGCGACGCAAGTCTGGTTGAGCAGTTTTCGCCGAACCGGTTCAACTCAAGCGCCACACTGGGGGAAAATCTCGCGTTTGGCGTTCCGACATCCGAACGCACGAGCAACGACTCGATCTCAAGGATCCCGTATGTGCGATCGATCCTCGACGCCGAATCGCTGACAGAGCCGCTTGTCCGTATCGGGCTTCGAATGGTCGAAACTGTTATCGAGGTTTTCCCAAGCCTGAGGCCCGGGCATCCGCTTTTCGAGCGATACTCCTTCATCGGCCAGGCGGAGGTCGAAGAGCTGTCGGCCGCGCTGGGCGCGAGGGCCCGCAAAGGCGAAACGCGCCGACTCCCCATAGAGGTGCGCAATCGCCTCATCGAGTATGCTTTCATGTATGTCGAGCCCCGCCATCGGCTCGACCTTGTCGATGACACTTTGCGCGCGCGCATACTCCGCGCACGAGCAAGTTTTCGAAAATTCCTTCCAGGCGCCTATGCGTCGCGCATCGAGTTCTACCATCCGGAAAAAATCATTTCGAGCGCGTCCGTCAGCGACAATCTGCTCTTTGGAAAGATCGCGTTCGGCGCTGCGAATGCGCATGAGCGCGTCAGCGGCGTCCTCAACGAGGTCATTTGCGAGCAGCAACTCGAGTCTTTTGTTCTCAACCAGGGACTGGCGTACGAGGCTGGACCAGGCGGCCGGTTTCTGGCGCCACACCTACAGATGATCATTCATCTGGCGCGCTCGATTTTGCGGCGGCCAGATGTCCTTATTATTGACAACGCCATGGCCGCGTTTCCCGGATATGAAGCGGATATCATCATGCGCTCCATCAAGTCGGAGATGCAGGGCCGCACCCTTGTCGCAACGTTTACCGAAGCCCCGCAGAAGATCCCGTTCGACCGCATCATTACATTTGATGGACCGCGGCTTGTCGACGATCGCAGCAGCGCCGAAGCTGAAAGTGAGCAGGCGGCGCTGAATCAGCTCGCGGAAACGATGGAGGCGCGTTCATGACCATCGAACTCGAAGTCAAGGCGTTGCAGACGCTCAACATGTTCCGCGATGTGCCGGCCATCAAGCTGAAGCTGCTGGCGATGGTCAGCGACCGGGTTACGTTCAAGCCAAATGAAATGATGCTGCGTCGTGGCGATCATTCTGACGCGGCCTATATTATCCTGGAAGGCTCAATCGCCATCCGCATCGCCGCCGATCACGGCTCCGAGGAGTCGCGCGTGATCCATCATTCGGGCCCTATTCTGATTGGCGAGGTCGGAGTGCTTTGCGGCAGGGCGCGCTCGGCGACCATCGTTGCGACCTCCGTGGTGACAGCCCTGCGGATTCCCGGCGAAGACTTCGTGCGGCTTATCAAGGACACGCCGGACATTGCGTTCGCAATAATGCGCCAACTCGCCGAGCAAGTGGATCTCAAAAGCAGATACGTCGTCGAGAATTTCTCAGGCGGTGTCGCCGCGAGCCAATAACTTGCGCGGCCAAAAGGACTAGAGACGGTGTCAGTGACGCTTCCAGGAACGCAACAGGGCGAAGGGCAGGACGCTTCGCAGTCGTCCCGACGAGTCCCGTTTGAAAAGACCGCGCGCTTGTGGTCAGGCCTTGTTTTGTTCGCCTTCGTGCTGACCCACCTGCTCAACCACGCCTTGGGCTTGTTCGGAATTGACGTCTTGGACGTCGTCCAGGAATGGCGGTGGGCCATCTGGAAGTCGCCTCCGGGAACCATCCTTCTTTACGGCGCCGTCCTTGTGCATGTAGCGCTGACGCTCAAGCGTATTGTGGCGCGACAGACCTGGCGCATGCCTCTCGATGAAGCCTTGCAAATCGTTCTGGGTCTGCTCATCCCCGTATTTGTGGCCAATCATATTCTTTCGACGCGGATCGCCGGTTCGTTCCACGGGGTCGATGAAACCTACAGGGCCGTGCTCTACTCGCTGTGGCCGAACCATGCTCTCTGGCAGATGCTGCTTCTGGTGATCGTCTGGGCTCACGGCGTCATTGGAATCCATCACACGTTTCGCCATCGCCGCTGGTATCCGAGGATGCGCTCCGCCGGCTTGGTTACCGCCTTTCTCATCCCGACGGTGGCGCTCGCCGGTTTCATCACGTCGGGACGCGAGGTTCATCTGAGCGGGCAGAAGGTCGAACCGCCTACGGAAGCGCAGAGGGAAGGCATCGATCGGGCGGGGGTCATGCTCCATGGGGCGCTGGGCGCGGTGGGCGTCCTCGCCCTTGGGCTTGTAGCGTTCGGCGCTGCGCGGCGTCGCGCTGCGCGGCAGATTGTGATCAACTATCGCGGCCGCGGTCCGGTGCGCGTCCCGCGTGGAACCTCGGTGCTGGAGGCCAGCCGCATCTATGGCATTCCTCATCCGTCCGTCTGCGGCGGCCGCGGCCGATGCTCCACCTGTCGCATCCACGTCCTGTCGTCCCTTGACAAGCTTCCTGCGCCCAACGCCACCGAGCAGGCGATGTTGACCCGCATCGCCGCGCAGGCTGGCGTGCGCCTCGCATGCCAGTTGCGGCCAAGCGACAATATCAGTCTGCGCATTCTGATGCCTCTGCTGGGCCAGAGCCGGGCCGTCCTATCCGAGATCGCCGGCGAAGGATGGGCCGTTGAACGAAACGTCACAGTGTTGTTCATTGACCTGCGCGCCTTCAACGCGCTGACGCGTCGCCAGCTTCCCTACGAGGTCGCAGTGCTCATCAACAGGTTCCTTGCCGAGATGACCCAGGCGGTGAACCACTATGGCGGCCGGGTCGAGGTCTTCTTCGGCGACGGGCTCATCGCCGTTTTCGACAAGGAGGACGATACCGCTTCAGGAAGCCGGGACGCCATCCGGGCTGCGGCGGACATGACTCGCGTTCTCGAAATCCTCAATCGGGAAATGGGCACAGCCTTGCCAATCCCGGTGCGGGCCGGCATTGGAATCCATACCGGCCCCGCAATAATCGCCAATGTCGGAGAGGAGAAGCGGCAAGCCGAGCCTATGGCGCTTGGCCCGACGGTTTCTATCGCCGCTCGATTGCAGAACGCCACGAAGGACCTTCTCGCCGATTATCTCATTTCTGAGACGAGCGCCACGGCGTCCGGCTTCGACTTTTCGATGCAGGACATTCGCGAGATCGTGGTGGAGGAACTTGATTTGACCGTGCGCGCCTATGCACTGGCGGATAGCGGCGCGCTTTTCTCCATCAGCGGCGTTGAACGCGATCTCGAACCAGTAGAGGCTTCTGCAGCACCATGACCGTCGCCAGCGACCTCCTGCGCATAGAAGATCTACGGATATCTTTCGATCTGCGCGGCCAACCGCACGAGGTCGTCAAGGGCGTTTCCTTGCGCGTACCTCAGGGGCGCACCGTCGCGCTCGTGGGCGAGTCTGGATCTGGAAAAACCGTCATTTCCCAAGCCGTGATGGGCCTGCTGCCGCGATCCGGAAGCATCACTGGCGGGCGGATTCTCTTCAGCGATCCGGCGACGCCGGGCGCAACAATCGATATCGCCAAAGAGCCTCGCGACGGCGAGACGATGCAAAGCCTTCGCGGCGGCCGCATCGGCATGATCTTTCAGGAGCCGATGTCGTCGCTTTCGCCGATCCATACAATTGGCAATCAGATCGAGGAAGCTCTCGTCCTTCATCGCAGCGTTCGTTCGCGCGAGGCTCGAGCAGCCACGGAACGAATGCTGGGTCTTGTCGGCTTTCCGGAGCCGACGGCGGCCTACGATCGTTACTCGTTTGAATTGTCCGGCGGCTTGCGCCAGCGCGCCATGCTCGCAATGGCGCTGATCTGCCATCCGGCGCTATTGATCGCCGACGAGCCGACCACTGCGCTCGACGTGACGATCCAGGCGCAGGTCCTGAAGCTGATGAAGTCGCTGCAGCAGGAACTCGGCATGGCGATCCTGCTCATCACCCACGATCTCGGCGTCGTCGCCAACATGGCCGACGAGGTCGTCGTCATCTACCAGGGCGAACTGATGGAAATGGGGAACGTGGACGACATTTTCCGTCGGCCGGCGCACCCCTATCTCAAGGCGCTGCTGCGAGCTTCGCCGCATTTCGACATGGCGGACGGCGAACGCCTGGTCGCGCTGCGCGAAATCAAGCTAGCCGCGACGACGAAGGCGGCGGCTCCGGAGCGCGCGGCGCCTTCCTCAACACCGCTGATCGACGCCCGCCACTTGCGCAAGACCTATGAATGGAAGGCCGGCGGCTGGTTCGGCCTGGGCAAGAGCGAGCGCATCGTTGCAGTCGATGATGTCAGCTTCACGATCGGGCGCGGAGAGTGTCTTGGCCTCGTCGGCGAAAGCGGTTCAGGGAAGACGACGGTCGGAAATATCCTGATGCGCGCGCGCACCGCCGACAGCGGCAGCGTGATTTATGACGATGGATCCGGTCCGGTCGATGTTTTGGCATTGCACGGAGAAGCGCTGGCTGCGTTTCGCCCGCGCATGCAAATGATCTTTCAGGATCCGGTCAGTTCGCTTTCTCCCCGCATGACCGTCTTCGACATCGTCAGCGAGCCGCTCATTATCCAGAATGTCGGCGATGAGGAGCAGCGCCGCGACCGCGTGACAGAACTTATGGCTCTTGTCGGGCTCGATCCGCGCTTCCTCAATCGCTACCCTCACAGTTTCTCCGGCGGGCAGCGCCAACGCATCGGCATCGCCCGTGCGCTCGCACTGAACCCGCGCATGATGATTTGCGATGAGCCGGTGTCCGCGCTCGACGTGTCCGTGCAGGCGCAGATCCTCAATCTGTTGAAAGATCTGCAGGCGTCGCTCGGTCTCACTTATCTTTTCGTGTCGCACAATCTCGCGGTTGTGCACTACATGGCCGAACGCATCGCGGTGATGGCGCGCGGCCGGATCGTCGAAATCGCGCCGCGCCATACGCTCTTCAACAACCCTGTTCACCCGTATACGAAGTCGCTACTCAAAGCTGTTCCCTTCCCGGATCTCGATCGCCGGCTCGATTTCGATCTTGCTGCAATGGGCGGAGCTTCTGATCCGGATGCATGGAGCGGCGCATTTCGCCCAGACGCCGACGCAAAGCTCACTCCCATCGACCTTGGAGGAGGACATACAGTTCTCGCCTCCTCGTCTGTGGACGCAAAGGAGTTGGTCTCATGAAAGCCAGTCTCTCCGTCCTTTCGCTTGCGCTGATTTTCGCCGCAAGCTTGTCCGTCTCGCCGGTGGGCGCAGCGGAGGAATCGCCCCTCCTTGCGCCAGAGGTTCAGGCTGGAAAGCTTCCAGCCATGCGCGATCGTCTCCCCCAGGTCCCGCGCGTCATCAATCTTGGCGAAATGGGACGCGAGCCGGGCCGATATGGCGGAACGATGCGCATGCTGATGGGCGATCAACGCGACATTCGCATGATGACTATCTATGGGTACGCTCGGCTTGTCGTCTTCGACGACAAGGGCGAACTGCGTCCGGACATCCTCGAAGGCGTCGACGTTTCGGAGGGCCGCATCTTCACTCTCAAGCTGAGACCGGGGCACAAATGGTCGGATGGCAAACCGTTCACTTCGGAAGATTTTCGTTACTGTTGGCAGGACGTGATCAACAACAAGCGACTATCGCCGGGAGGCCCGGTGGGCGCACTGCTTTCAAACGAGAAACCGCCAAAGTTCGAGGTCATCGACGCCACAACCGTTCGATATACATGGGACACGCCGAATCCGGCCTTCCTGCCGGCGCTCGCAGGCGCTCAGCCGCTGCCCATCGCGATGCCCGCGCACTATCTCAAGCAGTTTCATGAGAAGCACGCTGATGCGGCTGCGCTGGGCGCCGCGGTGAAGGCGGCGAAGGTCAGGGACTGGGGCGCGCTGCACGAACGCCGGGCGCGCCACTACCGGCCGGAGAATCCGGACCTACCCGTGCTAGACCCTTGGCGCAATCGTACAGCTCCGCCTGCCGAACTGTTCGCCTTCGAACGGAACCCTTACTTTCATCGCGTCGACGAGCGCGGCAATCAATTGCCTTACGTCGATCGCGTGACGATGTCGCTTGGCTCGACATCGCTGGTTCCAGCCAAAGTGAGTTCGGGCGATGCGGATCTCCAGGCGCGGTATATCCGCTTCGACAACTACACCTTTCTCAAGGAAGCTGAGAAGCGGCAGAAATACACTGTGCGCCTGTGGCCGCGGGGCGAAGGCGCTTGGATTGCCCTTCTTCCCAACCTCAACACAACCGATGCGGCATGGAGGGACCTGTTTCGCGACGTCCGCGTGCGACGCGGCCTGTCCGTCGGCATCAATCGGCGCGACATCAACAATGTGATCTTCTTCGGGCTGGCGAAAGAGAGCGCAAACACGGTGCTTCCGGAGAGCACGCTTTTCGAGAGGCGCTACGCGACGGCCTGGGCGCAGCATGATGAAGCGCTGGCCAACAAGCTGCTTGACGAGGCGGGTCTCAACAAGCGCGACTTCGACGGCATACGCCTGCTGCCTGACGGCCGCCGCGCTGAGATCACCATCGATTCGGCCGGCGAGAGCGGCGAGGAGATCGACGTATTGGAGCTCGTCGGCTATCAATGGTACAAGATCGGAATTCGGATGTTCACGCGCTCCGCGCAGCGCGATGTGTTCCGACGCCGCATCAATGCCGGGCAAACCGTCATGTCGGTCTGGCAGGGAATCGACAACGGGACGCCGGGACCCGACATGGATCCTGCCGCCCTGGCGCCCTCGAGCATAGCGCAGTTTCAATGGCCACTGTGGGGCCAATATGTCGAATCAAGCGGCAAGGACGGAGAGAAGCCTGCTCTACCGGAAGCGCTTGAACTGGTCGACCTGCACGCCAAGTGGCGCAGATCCGCAACTCATGAAGAACGTCTGGAGTTGTGGCGGCGCATCCTGTCTATCAATGCCGATCAGGTCTTCACGATCGGCATCGTCAATAGCACGCTGCAGCCGGTCGTCATTTCGAACAGGTTGCGCAACGTTCCAGACAAGGCGATCTACAGCTTCGAGCCCGGCGCGTTCTTCGGCGCCCAGATGCCCGACACATTCTGGTTCGCCGACGGTACGCCTGGCCACTGATCATGCTCAACTACATTGTTCGCCGCTTCCTGATCATGATCCCGACGCTGCTCATCACGAGCGCGTTGATTTTTACAGTTATGCAGCTTCCTCCAAGCGACTATTTCGAGACCTATGTCGCGGAGATGCAGGCGCAGGGCGAGCGAGCCGACCTCAGCCGCATCGAATTTCTGAGAAAGGAGTACGGCTTCGATCGCCCCGTCGTCGAGCGATACTTCAAGTGGATATGGGGCTTCGTCAGGGGAGACTTCGGCTACTCGTTCGAATATGACATGCCGGTGCGCGATGTGGTCGGGGAGCGGCTCGCGCTGACGATGCTGGTTTCGTTCTGTACGATCATCCTGACATGGGTCATCGCATTTCCAATTGGCATCTATTCAGCCACACGCCAGTATAGCTGGGGCGATTATGGGCTGACCTTCATTGGCCTGATCGGCATCGCCGTGCCGCACTTTCTGCTGGCGCTTGTCGTCATGTATTTCGCCAACATCTGGTTCGGAATTTCGATCGGCGGCTTGATGGATCCGGTCTATTTCAACAAGCCGATGAGCTGGGACAAGTTTAATTCGATTCTCGCCCATCTGTGGATCCCGGTTCTGATCATCGGCGCGGGCGGAACCGGTTCGATGATCCGGCGAATTCGCGCCAATCTGCTGGACGAGCTTCAGAAACAGTATGTGGTCACGGCGAAAGCGAAAGGCCTTTCACCCCGTAAGACGCTTTTCAAGTATCCGCTGCGCATGTCGTTGAATTTCTTCATTTCCGACATTGGCGACGTGCTTCCGGCCATCGTCTCCGGCGCTGAACTCACCGCGGTTGTGCTGTCGCTGCAGACGACCGGCCCGCTTCTTCTGCGCGCCTTGCAGAGCCAGGACATGTATCTCGCCGGATCATTTCTGATGTTTCTCGCGTGCCTGACCGTGCTCGGAGTGCTGATATCGGATATTGCGCTCGCGCTGCTCGATCCGCGCATTCGCCTCAGCGGCGGCAGCACCAAATGAGCGACGTCATCGCCACTCGCACGCTTCCGCCCTCCGGGGCGTCGCTACCGCATTTCGTATCTGACGCGCCGTTCGACCCGCGATCAGCGGAAGAACTGACCCAGGCGCAGCGCGACATCTATCTCGCGTCGCAGTGGCGCCTGATGTGGTGGAAATTCAAGCGGCACCGGCTTGCAGTCGTGTCCGGCGCGCTCCTGCTTGTTCTTTACGCATCCATCCTTATTTGCGAGTTTCTCGCGCCCTATAACCAACAGACGGTGAACACCGATTTCATCCGCTCTCCGCCGCAGTCCGTGCATATGTTCCACGAGGGTAGCTTCGTCGGCCCATTCGTCTATGGCCGGAACTTTCACCTCAACATGGAGAATCTGAAGCGGGAGTATTCCGAAGACCGTTCAAAAATATTCCCCATCCGTTTCTTCTGCCGCGGCGACACCTACTACTTCTGGGGTTTGATCGAGGGCAACTTGCATCTCGCCTGCCCTTCGCCCGGCGGAACCCTCTTTCTTCTCGGCACTGACCGCCTTGGCCGGGATCTGCTCTCGCGAATGATCTACGGCGCTCGCATCTCCCTTACGATCGGCCTCATGGGCGTGACGGTAAGCTTTGTCCTGGGAATCATCATCGGGGGCTTCGCCGGCTATTATGGCGGTCGCTTCGATCTCGTCGCTCAGCGCGCCATCGAGGTCACGCAGTCGCTGCCTCATATTCCGCTCTGGCTCGCCTTGTCTTCAATCATGCCGCCAAACTGGAGCCCCATCCTCGTCTACTTCTGCATTACGGTCATCCTGGGATTGATGGATTGGACGGGTTTGGCGCGCGCCGTGCGCTCCAAGCTCCTGTCGCTGCGCGAGGACGACTATGTCGTCGCGGCGCAGCTCATGGGCGCCCGCCCGCGGCGCATCATCTTCCGGCATCTCATTCCAGGATTTATGAGTCACCTGATCGCCACAGCGACGATTGCGATTCCATCCATGATTCTCGGCGAAACCGCATTGAGCTTTCTTGGGCTCGGCCTGAGACCGCCCATCACGAGCTGGGGAGTCATGTTGAACGAGGCGCAGAACATCAACGTGGTCGCGCTCTATCCCTGGCTGATGCTGCCAGTCGTGCCTGTGGTCATCGTGATCCTCGCCTTCAACTTTTTAGGCGACGGGCTGCGCGACGCCGCGGATCCCTACCACTAAGACATATCGGAGGCCGGCGGAGCCAGCACCAGGAAGCGGCGGCGGCCATGCCCCGCCGCCTCCAGTGCGCCATCCCTCATGTCGAGATCGATCGAGACAACCCTGCGAAGGCCCGTTGCTTCGATAAGGACGGGCGCCTGACCGACGGCGCGGGGCAAATTCAACGAATAGTCGATGACGGCGACCGTAGCGCGTCGAAGGACGCCAATCAGCTCGTCGTTCACGGCTCCCCGGCCGCCGAGCGGTTTCAGCGAGAGGCCGAGCAGCGCGACGCCAAGCGAAGGCAGATTGGAATCGAATTGCGCGGCCTGGAATTTCCGAGGGATGTGGCGAACACGGCAAAGCCGGCCGTCGAGCTCCTGGTCTTCGAAGGCCTCGATTTTTGGATCAATCACCGTGACGGTCTCTGGGGCATGGCGGACGAAGCCTGTGATCGGCAAGCCAGCGCCCCCTATTTCAAGGATGTGGCGGCAGCCCTGCAGGAAATGCGCCGCGAGAACTTGGCGGACCGCCGCAGCGGGACCCGACAAATGGGGAAGACGCCCGTTCGAGGCGACCCCGTCTGATCTTGTTACTTGCGTCATCGATTGATTTCCGCCGCCGTTTGCCATCGACAGCACCATGGCGATAATGCCGCATGACGGGAAGACCAGGCGCTCCGGCGCGCGGCCGATACAGCTTCGACGACGACGGGGTGTTTGATCTGCTCCGCGGCGTTGCGGCGCTCACCGGGAACCCGATCGTCACCGACCTCGCTGCCTCGATTGCAGAGGCGCCGCGACCTGATATGTCCATCGCATTCAATCATAAGCAAATCGGCTCGAAACTTTGGCTTCGGGAGGAGGTGGCGGCAACAATCGGCCCAGCACAGCGCAATTTTTTGATTGTCGGCGGGTGGTATGGGGTGCTCTCTGCGCTTCTGCTGAATGACGAGCGATTTGCAAGCGCCAAGGTCACAAGCCTCGACATTGATCCATCCTGCGCGCCCGTCGCCCGAGCTCTGAATCGCCGCTTTGTCGACGGCGGCAGGTTCGACGCGCTCACGGGCGATATGAACACGTTCGACTACTCTAGTGGAGATGCGCTCGCATTCGACTGCGTCATCAATACGAGCTGCGAACATACGCCGGATGTGCGGGGATGGCTCTCCAAGGTGCGGGCGGGAACGGCGATGGTGCTGCAAAGCAACGACTATCGTCGCGAGCCTGACCATGTGTCGTGCGTCTCGAACCTCGCAGAGTTTGAATCGCAGACGGGCCTTTCGTCCATCGAATTTCGGGGCGAGCGCCCGACCAAGAATTATCGGCGCTTCATGCTGATCGGCCGCAGATGAGCGGCTTGCCGGCCGCAGCACGCTGCGATACCTGATGCGAATGAGAACCCTGTCTCGACTGGAAAAGACTCTGTTTCGTCTGCAAGCGCAGCATGCCTGCCTAAGTTGGCTGTTTGGCGAGATTTCGGGCTTGTCCGGCGTCGTCGTCGAACTTGGCCTCGGCCATGGGCGAACGTTTGATCATCTCAACAGGCATTTGCCGGATCGCGACATTTACGCCTTCGATCGCGCCAACGACGCCTATGATGATTGTCAGCCAGATCCGCGATTTCTGGTACTTGGCGAGATCGAGCAGACTCTGCCTCAGCTGCACGACAGAATCGGCGGCCGAATCGTGCTGGCGAATTCGGACATCGGCTCGTTTGATCAGGAGCGCAATCGCGCCAACGCGGCGATGATGTCCCGCGTGCTGCCGCCCATGATCGCGCCGGGCGGATTCATCATGTCGGATCTCCCTCTGACCATTCCCGACTTTGAATCATTGCCGTTGCCCGCCGGCGCGCCTGAGGGACGCTATTTCCTCTATCGCCAGCCTGCGTAGCGCGCCGCAGGGATCAGCCTCCTAAGTCGAACGCGTGGCGCGCCGACAGAAAGCGGACGGCGCCGAACTCAGCCAGCGTTCCAAGCATCTCTTCGAAGAAGCGATTGATCCAGCCATCGTGGACCAGATGATGTGTCAGCAGCCCGAGAGGCTGCGCCGAATCTCGGCCGATCAGGTCGTCCAGGCGGTTCAACAACTCTGCCTCATCGCGCAGCCCGCCCCTCGGCCATGCGATCAGATCCACGTGGGTATCGCGGCGCAGAGCACCTTCCGACTCCAACGGCGCACGCTGGGCATTGAACGTTGAGAGTCCGCGGTAGCCTGCCGCCGAGATGTGACGCGCAAGGTCCGGCGCCAATCGGTTCCATGGCGGCACAAAAACCGGCAGCGCCTGAGCGCCGAAGGCGCCGCGAATTCGCTCTAGTCCGCGCATGGCTTCATCCAACATTTCTGAGAGCGGTCGCGTCGCAGGAAACTCCGACTTCTTGTCGCCAGGCGGCGCATGGTTCGTATGGGACCAGCCATGCGTCAGCACGTCGATCCCAGGTCGTCGCGCGAGGAACGACGCCAGCGCGGGCTCCATTCTTGCAGGTATCACTGCAAGGGCGACCGGAACTCCCAGGCGCTGGAGCATCGATAGAAATCGCTCCGACGCATCCGACGGAGCGACAATGTCGTCGTCCCTCAGCCAGATATCGACCTCCCGGCCGGCGCGCGTCATGCGCTTCAGCGTCTCGCGCAGTCGCGCCCACGCCTCGACGCGCGTGGCTGCGAGGGCGGCCTCTTCGGCGATGAGACTTGCGGACCGCGCGGCGCCGTCGAGCGCAATCACGCTCCAATCAGGCTGAGGGGTTCGAGATATCTCGTCGACCTCATGAGCGAGACGCTCAGGCGTCAACTCGCTTTCCTCGATGACCCTGGCAAGGGCGCGATCAGCCACGCATTGCGCCCGGATTGTCTGCTCGCGTTCGCCTCCCGCAGCGAACGGAACAACGATGGCGCGAGCCCGCGCCGCCGCCAGATCGAGCATTGTATTGTATCCAGCCTGGCTGACGGAGACCGTGGCGCTTGCAAGAAGCGCCGGAAAATCCGGCCGCGTTCGCTCGACCACAGTCGTCGGTCCGGCAGCGTCGCGCATGGCCGCGAAATCGCTTGTTCCGACCGTCTGGCCAACGAGCACCCGCCACGCTTCGCCCGGACGCAGTCGCGCGGCTTCGACGGCGGTTCGGCACAAATTGAGGCCCACGTCCGATCCGCCGGCCGAGACGAGGACGTCCGTATGTGAATCAGGCGGAATAGGAGTTTCCCGCGATTTTTCGTCGTCGCGGACATAGCCCGTCGTGCGCAAACGCCGCTCCAGCGCTGGCGTGACCGGCCACGACGCGCCGAGCGGCGCCACGGCGGGATCGCCGTGGAACAGAACGGCGTCGTAGAAGCGACCTAGCCTTGCCAAGGTCCAACCAACGCGGCGTTCGTCAGACGGCGGATGCAGCACGTCGCGGATGGAGCAAAGAATCGCAGGTCGCCGCTTGGCCGCGCGCGCATGCGTGAGCAGTTGATCGAACTCCGCCGCAAGTTGGCGACGCCCAAACGGATAAAGTTCCGTGATGACCACGGACGGGTCTTCCTTGTCGAACGTCTCCAGCAACGCGGCTCGCCGCGAATCCATCCACTCCGCGTCCGTAACGGACCCGTCCGGCTTGAGAAGCGTGCGAAAATCTGTTCCCCGGCAGTAGACCGGTGGAATCTGAAGAAGGCTGCACGCACCGAAGTCCGCATGTCCGGCAGGGCGGCCGCCGGACGCGATCGTCACACGCCAACCTGCGTGGCATAAGGCACGCCCAATGGCGATGGATCTCACAAGATGACCGACGCCGAGGAGGTGCGTGACGACGATGAGGGCCTTGTCAGGCATTTTGCGCCGATGCGGCTTGAGGCATCACCGCTGAGGCCTGCAACGCGCTTCTCACAATTTCTGCAGCGCTTTCTATCGCTCGCTCGCGCCGGACAAAGCGCGCAGCCGCCTCTGACATGCATTGGCGGCGCGATTCATTGTCCAGCAATGCGGCGACCGCCGCCGCAAAGGCTCCCGGGTCATCCTTTTCGACGAGCAGGCCAGTTTCTCCATGGCGGACCACATCCGCAACGCCGCCATAGGCTCCAGCGACGCATGGAACGCCATGCGCCTGCGCCTCCAGATAGACCATGCCGTAGGCTTCATTCACTCCAGGCCACACGAAGACATCCGCCTTCTGATAGCGGCGGCTGAGCGCCGCGCGGTCTTCAATCAATCCGTGGAAAGTGACGCGAGATCCGAACGGAGCGAACAGCGACGCGATCTCCTTGCGATTGACGCCGTCGCCAACGATGTCGGCGCGCCAGTCGCGAGGTCCGAGAAGCGCCATGGCCTGCGCCAGCTGCCGATAGGAACTCGTCTTGTCGCCGTGACGCATCATGGCCACGGTCAGAAGTCGGGGCGGCGCGTGCGCCGGCACTCTCGATTGTCCTGCTTCCGGCCAGTCCGCCACGTCGAGAAATGGCTTGAGATCGACGATCGACTGACTGTCGCGCCTTTGACGATCAAGCATGCTGCGGTCGTTCGCAGTCATCGCAAAGATGGCGCGCGCTGAATCGATCGCTTTCGCCGCCTGCGCAAATCCTCCAGCGAACGGCCCATGAGCCTGGCGCGGCGATCGCGACGCCTCGGCGATGACATAGGGCGCTCCAACGCGTCTCGCGAGTTCCGGTCCGATGAGGTCCGGCGCCCGAT